>NZ_CP046220.1:0-2222 GCF_012571605.1 Enterobacteriaceae endosymbiont of Macroplea appendiculata
ATGAAAAAATATATTCCTATGACGTTACAAGGTTTTAAAAAATTACAAACAAAATTATATCAATTAAAAAATATTGAGAGACCAAACATTATTAATGCTATACAAGAAGCAAGAAAACATGGCGATCTTAAAGAAAATGCTGAATACAAGGCTGCACGTGAAACACAAAGTTTTTGTGAAGGTCAGATAAAGGATATAGAAATTAAATTATCCCAGTCGCAAATAATAGATATAACAAAAATAACTTATGATAATAAGGTTATTTTTGGTGCTACTGTTGTATTACATCATTTTTTAATGCATAAAAATATTACTTATAAAATTGTAGGTGATGACGAATCTAATTTAAAGGACCATTTAATTTCCATTAATGCACCAATTTCTAGAGCATTAATTGGTAAAAAAAAACAAGATATTCTTTTTGTACAAACACCAAGAGGTGTAATAAAGTATAAAATATTAGATATCCAATATATTTAATTCTAAACTAAATACTAAAAACAATTTGACTTTATTAACTAAAATAGTATAATAAATTCTAAGTCAATAATCTTATAAAAAGTTATTGCAGGTTCTTTAATAATTTATCAGAAAATTTATGTGGGCATTCTATTTTATAGAATTTTAGTATTGTATAAAAATTTTGAGTTTTTAATTGAAGAGTTTGATCATGGCTCAGATTGAACGCTGGCGGCAAGCCTAACACATGCAAGTCGTGCGGCAACGAGATAGAAATTATGTAAATTTTTTTTATTGTCGGCGAGCGGCGAACGGGTGAGTAATATCTGGGGATCTGCCTTATAGATTGGGATAACTATTGGAAACGATAGCTAATACCAAATAATATCGCAAGATTAAAGGTGGGGGATCTTTTAAGACCTCATGCTGTAAGAGGAACCCAGACGGGATTAGCTTGTAGGTAAGGTAATAGCTTACCTAGGCAACGATCTCTAGCTGGTCTGAGAGGATGATCAGCCACACTGGAACTGAGACACGGTCCAGACTCCTACGGGAGGCAGCAGTGGGGAATATTGCACAATGGGCGAAAGCCTGATGCAGCTATGCCGCGTGTATGAAGAAGGCCTTCGGGTTGTAAAGTACTTTCAATAAGGAAGAAGCAATAAAATCTAATATATTTTACTGTTGACGTTACTTATAAAAGAAGCACCGGCTAACTCCGTGCCAGCAGCCGCGGTAATACGGAGGGTGCTAGCGTTAATCGGAATTACTGGGCGTAAAGAGCACGTAGGCGGTTTATTAAGTCAGATGTGAAATCCCTAAGCTTAACTTAGGAACTGCATTTGAAACTAATTTACTTGAGTATCATAGAGGGGAGTAGAATTCCAGGTGTAGCGGTGAAATGCGTAGATATCTGGAGGAATACCGGTGGCGAAGGCGACTCCCTGGATGAATACTGACGCTCAGGTGCGAAAGCATGGGGAGCAAACAGGATTAGATACCCTGGTAGTCCATTGCTGTAAACGATGTCGACTTGGAGGTTGTGAGCTTGTCTCGTAACTTCCGTAGCTAACGCGTTAAGTCGACCGCCTGGGGAGTACGACCGCAAGGTTAAAACTCAAATGAATTGACGGGGGCCCGCACAAGCGGTGGAGCATGTGGTTTAATTCGATGCAACGCGAAGAACCTTACCTGGTCTTGACATCCATGGAATTTAATAGAGATATTTTAGTGCCTTCGGGAACCATGAGACAGGTGCTGCATGGCTGTCGTCAGCTCGTGTTGTGAAATGTTGGGTTAAGTCCCGCAACGAGCGCAACCCTTGTCCTTTGTTGCCAACGGCTTGGCCGGGAACTCAAAGGAGACTGCTGGTGATAAGCCGGAGGAAGGTGGGGATGACGTCAAGTCATCATGGCCCTTACGACCAGGGCTACACACGTGCTACAATGGTATATACAAAGGGCAGCATCCTCGTAAGAGTAAGCGAATCTCATAAAATATATCTTAGTTCGGATTGGAGTCTGCAACTCGACTCTATGAAGTCGGAATCGCTAGTAATCGTAGATCAGAATGCTACGGTGAATACGTTCCCGGGCCTTGTACACACCGCCCGTCACACCATGGGAGTGAGTTGTAAAAGAAGTAAGTTGTTTAACCATAAAAGGAGAACGCTTACCACTTTGTGATTCATGACTGGGGTGAAGTCGTAACAAGGTAACCGTAGGGGAACCTGTGGTTGGATCACCTCCTTTAATATAATTAAT
>NZ_CP046220.1:360292-466349 GCF_012571605.1 Enterobacteriaceae endosymbiont of Macroplea appendiculata
ATTAATTATATTAAAGGAGGTGATCCAACCACAGGTTCCCCTACGGTTACCTTGTTACGACTTCACCCCAGTCATGAATCACAAAGTGGTAAGCGTTCTCCTTTTATGGTTAAACAACTTACTTCTTTTACAACTCACTCCCATGGTGTGACGGGCGGTGTGTACAAGGCCCGGGAACGTATTCACCGTAGCATTCTGATCTACGATTACTAGCGATTCCGACTTCATAGAGTCGAGTTGCAGACTCCAATCCGAACTAAGATATATTTTATGAGATTCGCTTACTCTTACGAGGATGCTGCCCTTTGTATATACCATTGTAGCACGTGTGTAGCCCTGGTCGTAAGGGCCATGATGACTTGACGTCATCCCCACCTTCCTCCGGCTTATCACCAGCAGTCTCCTTTGAGTTCCCGGCCAAGCCGTTGGCAACAAAGGACAAGGGTTGCGCTCGTTGCGGGACTTAACCCAACATTTCACAACACGAGCTGACGACAGCCATGCAGCACCTGTCTCATGGTTCCCGAAGGCACTAAAATATCTCTATTAAATTCCATGGATGTCAAGACCAGGTAAGGTTCTTCGCGTTGCATCGAATTAAACCACATGCTCCACCGCTTGTGCGGGCCCCCGTCAATTCATTTGAGTTTTAACCTTGCGGTCGTACTCCCCAGGCGGTCGACTTAACGCGTTAGCTACGGAAGTTACGAGACAAGCTCACAACCTCCAAGTCGACATCGTTTACAGCAATGGACTACCAGGGTATCTAATCCTGTTTGCTCCCCATGCTTTCGCACCTGAGCGTCAGTATTCATCCAGGGAGTCGCCTTCGCCACCGGTATTCCTCCAGATATCTACGCATTTCACCGCTACACCTGGAATTCTACTCCCCTCTATGATACTCAAGTAAATTAGTTTCAAATGCAGTTCCTAAGTTAAGCTTAGGGATTTCACATCTGACTTAATAAACCGCCTACGTGCTCTTTACGCCCAGTAATTCCGATTAACGCTAGCACCCTCCGTATTACCGCGGCTGCTGGCACGGAGTTAGCCGGTGCTTCTTTTATAAGTAACGTCAACAGTAAAATATATTAGATTTTATTGCTTCTTCCTTATTGAAAGTACTTTACAACCCGAAGGCCTTCTTCATACACGCGGCATAGCTGCATCAGGCTTTCGCCCATTGTGCAATATTCCCCACTGCTGCCTCCCGTAGGAGTCTGGACCGTGTCTCAGTTCCAGTGTGGCTGATCATCCTCTCAGACCAGCTAGAGATCGTTGCCTAGGTAAGCTATTACCTTACCTACAAGCTAATCCCGTCTGGGTTCCTCTTACAGCATGAGGTCTTAAAAGATCCCCCACCTTTAATCTTGCGATATTATTTGGTATTAGCTATCGTTTCCAATAGTTATCCCAATCTATAAGGCAGATCCCCAGATATTACTCACCCGTTCGCCGCTCGCCGACAATAAAAAAAATTTACATAATTTCTATCTCGTTGCCGCACGACTTGCATGTGTTAGGCTTGCCGCCAGCGTTCAATCTGAGCCATGATCAAACTCTTCAGTTATAAATCTTATTTAAGTAAGAACTAACAACATTCTTACTTAAGAAACTAAGTTATAATCATAATACTAAATTACAGAGAACGTCCTGAAAAAAATTTTTATTATTAAAGAACTATCACAAAAATGTAATACAATATTATTGTACATCTTAATAATTTATAGTCAAGTTTTTTATGTGAAAAAATGCAACTACAATATACTTATATAAGTTTAATTTTTGTAGAAAAATGAAATCCTATATCATGTATATAATCTTTTAGACATTTTATTTTTAAGGTTTTTTTTGTATAAAGAAAAATATTTTTTTGTAAATGATATTTTTGAGATGTGGGTTGAATTATTTTTTGTAATTGTAAAAGTACTTCATGATTAGAATCAATAAATATTGTATGTATAGGAAAAATTTTTTTGAGTTCATCTTTTATAAACAGAAAGTGTGTGCAACCTAAAATAATACTATCTGGAAATACTGGTAAATGATACCATGTATTAAAAATATCATATAAAATTTTTATCGAATTATTTTTACCAGTAATTTTTTGTTCTGCGAAATATACTAACCTTTGTGAGGCTAATGATAATATTAAATATTGTCTATTAGTATTAATAAGGTTTATTTTTTTTTGAATATGAACGTTATTTATAGTAGTATTAGTAGCTATAATCCCAATAACATTATTTTTAGTAGTTTTTATCGCCTTATCAAACATAGGTGAAATACCTATAATAGGAAAATTAAAATATCTTCTTATATAAGGTAAACTAGATACACTAGCTGTATTACAGCCTATAATAGCTAATGTAATGTTATATTTATAACTAACATTGAATAAAATTTTTAATAAACGTTTTTGTATGAAACTTTTAGATTTATTGCCATAAGGAAAATATGCATTATCTAATAAATAAATAAAATTAATATTTTGAAATTTATTTTTAATAAAATTGTAAATAGATAAACCACCTATACCAGAATCAAAAATAAAAATATTTAATTGAGACAAACATAATATTTTATACACAATAAAATCCTAATTATAAATTATAATAAACATAACAATGAATAACATTATAAAGCATCATAACAATATTTATTTAGATTACGCTGCTACTACTCCAATGGATATAAGAGTCATTAAAAAAATGTATAATTATTTAATAACTAATGATAATTTTGGTAACTCAATTTCTCAAATACATTATTTTGGTCAAAAAGTACATGAAGATATTGAAAAAGCAAGATATCAAATTGCGACAATAATTGGTGGTAATCCACAAAACATTATTTTTACATCATCAGCAAGCGAATCTATTAATTTAGCTATTAAAGGTATTATTTATAAATATCCTAAAAAAAAACATATTATTACTTGTGTTAGTGAACACGCAGCAACATTACAAACTTGTTATTTTTTAGAAAAACAAAATTTATGTGATGTTACTTATTTAACAGTTTCTAAAATTGGTTTAATAGATCTTGACTATTTAAAAGATCATATAAAACATAATACTATATTAATTACTATTATGCATATTAACAACGAAATAGGAATTATACAAGATATACAACATATTGGGGAAATATGCAAACAAAAAAACATTTTTTTTCATGTTGATGCTACACAAAGTATAGGTAAATTTCCATTTAATTTATCTAATTATAATATTGATTTACTTTCTTTTTCAGCACATAAGTTTTATGGTCCCAAAGGTATTGGCGTGTTATATACTAAACATCCTTGTTTAATACCTTTAATACATGGCGGAAATCATGAAAAAGGTATGCGTGCAGGCACTTTAGCAACACATCAAATTATTGGTATGGCAGAAGCATTATATTTAATACACAAAAATATCATGAATGAAATGACAAGAATAAAATTTTTAAAAAACATGTTATGGGACGGAGTAAAAAACATTCCAGGTATATTTTTAAATAGTGATTTAAATCATACTTCTCCATATATTATTAATTTAAGATTTAAAAATATATTTAATAAATTATTATTATTAGAAATGCATAATATTGCAGTATCATTATCTTCAGCTTGTATGACAAATTCTTATAAATTATCTCATGTTCTTCAATCTCTTGGATTAACAAAAAAAGAAATACACAGTTCTATTAGAATTTCTTTTGGTATGTTTACTACAATACAAGATATTAACGTAACAATATCCACTATACATACAGCAATACATAAAATAAGACATCATAATAAATTTTATTCTATATAATATGTATAGAAGTAGTATTAGTAGTGCCGCTAGGTACTAATGCACCAGACACCATAACAATAACATCTCCTTTAATAGCATATTTACTGGATAAAGCTACTTGTTTACCAATAATATAAAAATCATCAGTAGATGCTATTTGTTTTACTAATTTAGGGAAAATACCTTTACTTAAGATTAATTGTTTTGCTGTTCTATAATTTGTAGTTAATGCTAAAATCATAGCTTTAGGAAAATATTTGCGTATTGCTTTAGCAGATTTTCCTAATCTCGTTGCAACAATAATTAATGGCGCTTTTAATTTTTCTGCTATTTCTACAGCACTACGACATACTGCATCAGTAATACTCATATCATTATGATGATAATAATTAATTCTATTTTCCATAATTAAATCTGTTCTTTCACAAATAGTAGACATAATTTTCAGTGATTGTACTGGATATTTACCATTAGCACTTTCTCCGGATAACATCACTGCATCTGTACCATCTAATATAGCATTAGCAACATCCCCAGCTTCTGCTCTAGTAGGTCTAGGATTTTTTATCATTGAATCTAACATTTGTGTTGCAGTAATTACAATTTTACCAGCAAAATTACATTTTTTAATAATCATTTTTTGTGCAAAAATAACATCTTCAACAGGTATTTCTACTCCTAAATCTCCTCGCGCAACCATAATACCATCAGAAACATTTAAAATACTATCAAAATTTTTTAATCCTGCTTGATTTTCAATTTTGGCAATAATAGGTATATGATCACCATCATGTAATTTTAAAAATTGCTTCATCTCTAAAATATCTTCTGGAGAGCGTACAAAAGAAGCAGCAATATAATCTACAGTATGTTGACAAGCAAATATTAGATCTTTTTTATCTTGTTTGGATAAAAATGGTAATTTAAGAGTTATGCCAGGCAAATTAATACCTTTATTTTCTGATAACATGCCATTATTAAGTACTTGACATATTATTTGGTTTTTATCAAATGCTGTAACTATCATAGTAATTAAACCATCATCAATTAAAATTTTATCATTAATATGTAAATCATTGATTAAATCTGCATATGTAATAGCAATACATTGATTATTACCAATAATGTTTTGGTCAGTAGATAATATAAATTTTTGCCCAGCATATAAATGAACATCCATGCCATTTTGTAAATACATTGTCCGTATTTCTGGCCCTTTAGTATCTAATAATATTGCTACTTTTTGTCCTGTTTGTTTTATAATATCACGTATCTTAATAATTCTATTAAGATGATTGTCATGATCACTGTGTGAAAAATTTAGTCTAATAACATCCATTCCTAAATTTAAGAATTTAGATAAAATGTATTTTGATTCAGATTTTGGACCAATAGTACAAACAATCTTTGTTTTTTTCATATAATAAATATTTCCTAAATGTTTATCATGTAAAAAAGATATTTTTTATTAAAATTTCATTATTTATTTATGTATTATAATACTTTGATATTTTCATATAAAAAATTATGTATTCTGACGTATTTTGTGAATTTTGTTTTTAATAGTCTGTATAATAGTTTCTAAACCATGTAATCTTGATAAAGTTAAATATTTATTTAAAGATAATTTTTTAAAACACATATGGATATTAAAATTAATAATTTCATAATATTTTTTATGATGATAAAAAATAAAAATCATTGTTAATAATCCTTTTATAATAGCGGAATCGCTATCTCCATGAAATATAACATAGTCACTAGCATCAATATTTATTGTTATCCATACTTGACTTTGACAACCAACAATAATATTTTCTAAAGTATGTTGATTTGGTGATAGATAAGGAATATAATGTCCTAATTCGATAATATAAAGATATTTTTCTTCCCAATTAATACAGTTTAAAAAATTTTCTTCCATAATATTTTTATTTAATAATGAATATTTTTTCATAATTTTTTACTTAATAAATTATTAATATATATTATTTTTTTTATAAAAAAATCTATTTCTTCAATACTATTATATATAGTAAAAGATACACGACACATTGTTTTAACATTATAAAAGTTCATAATTGGAATAGCACAATGATGACCAGTACGTATAGCAATACCATATTGATCTAAAAAACTACCAATATCATAAGCATGGTGTTGATATAAATTAAACGATATAATACCTACTCTATTATCTAATAAAGGATTGCCAAAAATTTTTATACCAGGTATGAGTTTTATTTTTTGTAAAAAATATTTAGTTAAAAATTTATTATATGTAATAATTTCTTGTATATCATATGTTTTAAACCATTTTAATGCGGCACCTAAACCAATAATACCGGCAATATTAGGTGTTCCTGCTTCAAACTTCCATGGTATTTTTTCCCAGATAGGTTTAGAATTTTTTTGAAAATTGAATACCATGCCACCACCAGTTTCCCATGGTTCCATATTTTCTAAGATATTTTTTTTGCCCCATAAAATACCAATACCAGTTGGACCAAATATTTTATGTCCAGAAAATACAAAAAAATCACATCCTAAATCTTTTACATTAATCTTATTATGTGTTATAGCTTGCGCTCCATCTATGATAATAATAATATTATTTTTTTTAGCTTTTTGTATAATATTTTTAATTGGATTAATAGTACCTAAAACATTAGAAATATATGTGATAGATATTAATTTAGTATATGTGTCTATAAGATTAGATAATTTTTCTATTTGTAATTTTCCGGTATTTGTTAATGGAATAATATTTATTTTAAATCCTATTTTATATGATAAAATTTTCCAAGGTATAATATTAGAATGATGTTCCATTTCAGATATAATAATATTATCATTTTTGTTAAGATTATTTATTGCCCAAGTATTAGCAATTAAATTAATACCTTCAGTAGTACTTTTTGTAAAAATAATTTCTTGTGTATATTGTGCGCCAATAAAATGTGCTATTTGTTCACGTATTTTTTCTACTGTATCTGTTGCTTGAATGCTTAATTTATATATGCTTCTATGTATAGAAGCATAATGATATTTATAAAAATTTTTTAGTGCTGTAATTACTTGTATAGGTTTATGTACAGTAGCTGCATTATCAAAATAAATTAATGGATAATGATTTATTTTATGTGAAAAAATAGGAAATTGAAGTCGAATATTTTTAATAGAATATTTATTCATATAAGATACTTTTAAGTTAATAAATTAGAATATATATATTGTATAATATTATCCTTAATATTAATATATTTAAAACCTTTTACTATATCTTCCATAAAACCATATACTAACATAGTAAATGAAGTTCTTATATCTATACCTCTTGTTCTTAAAAAAAATATTTGTGTAGTACTTATTTTACCAATAAATGCACTATGTTTAGAATGTACATTATTATTATAAATATTAAGTTCAGGATGTACTGTTATTTTAGATAATTTATCAAGTAATAAATTATTAAATTTCATTTTGCTAAATGTATTTTCCGCTATATGATCAATAATAATGTTACCTAGTAAATGTATTCTAGAAGATTCTATACCAATAGTTTTATGCAATTGATAACTATAACAATTTTGTCCGTTATGTTTTAAATAATTATGTATAATTAAGTTATTTTTTTTTACTATATTTAAACTTTTATAAGTTAAAAAAGAATTATGACCTTGTAAATAAAAATTATTAATATTTTTAATATTTAAACTTGATGTTATGCAGTCATATTTTACCATTTTAACATTTTTATGTAAATTATATTCATAATAAGTATTATGATAATTATTTAAATTAGTAAGTTTATTGGTTATAATAGTATGATGCTTAAGTTGAGTATTATCATGTATATTATAGTATATACAGATGTTGTTTGTATAAAATTTATTTATATTAAAAAAATGTTCTATAAGTACTATATTTTTGCTATGTATATTAATAGTATTATAATAATTAGAAGTAATATAATTTTGATCTAAATGTAAGTTAGTATTTATATATAAAAAATATACAGGAACAGTATAATTACTATTTTTCGTAATATCATTAATATTAATCGTTAGTTGTTGTTGTGAAAAAATATAAGCTAAATAAATACTCACATAATTATTATAATAATTATTTTTAATTGATAAACCAGTATTTCTTTTATGTATTATAATTTTGTAAAAATCATTTTCAATATTACTATAGTTTTGATAAAAAAAACCATTTATAAAATATAAACAAATAGCATTTTTAATTAAAAAAAAATTTGTGATTGTATTGATACAATTTTTTATATTTATTTTAGTAAAATATTTATTATGATAATATTTTTGTTCAAATTTAGGTATAATAAGATTATTCGTCTGATATATTATCTTTTTTAGTTGTAACCAATATTTTTCTTTATATTCACAAAAATTTTCATTTTGTTGTAAAATGTATAATTTTTCTAATTTATCAATAAAATTATTTTTTTCATATATTGTCATAACCATAATCCTCTAAACGAGTTACTAATTGCATTCCTCCAGTCTTAACAATAGTATGATGAGATAATATATGCACATAATCTGGTTTAATATAATCTAAAATACGTCTATAATGTGTAATAATAATGAAAGACGTATTATTATTCTTGTGAATCTTGTTAATTATTTGCGTAACTTTTTTTAAAACATCCATATCTAATCCTGAATCTATTTCATCTAATACACATAAATTTGGTTTTAAAACTAACATTTGCAAGACATCATTAATCTTTTTTTCTCCCCCAGAAAAACCTACATTAACAAAACGATGAATGAAATCTGGAGATTTATCAATCATATTTAAATATTGATAAATAATTTTATTAAAAGATAATTTATCTAAAATTTTTAAATTGTGATATTTACGTATTGAGTTTAATGCATTAAATAAAAATAAATAATTTGTAACACCTGGAATTTCGATGGTATCTTGAAAAGCTATAAAAATTCCTTCTCTAGCTCTAATTTCTGGTTTCATATATAATAATTCTTTTTTTTTATACACAATGTTACCTTGTGTAACAGTATATTTATTATGTCCAGCTAATACGTATGATAAAGTACTTTTCCCAGATCCATTAGGACCCATAATAGCATGTATTTCTCCAGATCTAATATGTAGATTTATTTTTTTTAGAATATTTTTTTTATTTATATCAACACATAAATTTTTTATTATTAACATAATATGTTTATAATCTTTTGTATGCAATATTAAATATATTATCCAATACTATTTTCAAAACTAAGAGATAATAATTTTTGTGCTTCAACAGCAAATTCTAAAGGAAATTTGACAAAAATTTCTTTACAAAAACCATTAACAATAATAGAAATTGCATCATCGATATTTAAACCTCTTTGCAAACAAAAAAATATTTGTTCTTCTCCAATTCTAGTTGTTGTTGCTTCATGTTCCACTTGTGCCGTATTATTACACACACTTAATTGTGGATAAGTATGTGTATTACACTGATTACCAATTAAAATAGAATCACATTGAGTAAAATTACGTGCATTATGTGATAAAGTATTTACATGTACTATTCCTCTATAAGTATTCGTACTTTTTTCTGTGGAAATACTTTTAGAAATTATAGTAGATTTAGTATTTTTACCTATATGTATCATTTTTGTACCAGTATCAGCTTGTTGATAACCATTAGTTAATGATACAGAAAAAAATTCTCCTATAGAACCATTTCCTTTTAATATAATACTAGGATATTTCCAGGTAATTGCTGAACCTGTTTCTGACTGTGTCCAAGACATTTGACTATTATCACCTTTACATAAGGCTCTTTTAGTTACAAAATTTAATATACCACCCTTTTTTTCATTACCAGGAAACCAATTTTGTACTGTAGAATATTTTACTTTTGCATTTTTATGTAAAATAACTTCTACAACAGCCGCATGTAATTGATAATTATTTCTAATAGGTGCAGAACAACCTTCTATATAATTTACACTGCTATTTTTTTCAGCAATTAAAATTGTACGTTCAAATTGTCCAATTTTTTTTTCATTAATACGAAAATAGGTAGATAATTCTATAGGACAATGTATATTTTTAGGAATATATATAAATGTACCATCTGAAGCTACTGCTGCATTTAATGCAGCAAAAAAATTATCATTAGCAGAAACAACTGTACCTAGATATTTTTTAACTAATTCAGGATATTTTTGAATAGCTTCATTTAAAGAACAAAATATAATTCCTTTTTTTGATAACATTTTTTGATGTGTAGTAATTACGGAAACAGAATCAAAAATTGCATCGATAGCAATATTTTGATTATTATTTAATGGTATATTTAATTTATCAAAAGTATTTTTAACTTCATGAGTAAAATATTTATTATGTGTATTACGAGTGTTTTTGTTTAGTGGAGCAGAATAATAAATATAATTTTGATAATTTAAATTTTTATAATGTCCATGAAGCCAATGTGGTTCAATATTATTAGACCAATATTTATATCCTGCTAATCTAAAATTTAACATCCAATTAGGTTCATTACGAATTTTGGATATTTTCTTAATGACATTTAAATTAATACCAGTAATAAATTGTTCATTATTTAATGAAGTACTAAATCCTTCTTTATATTTCTTTTTTTGAAATTGTTGCATATTATTTCTCTTGTATATTTTTAATATTAAAACTTTCACCACATCCACAAACATGTTGAATATTTTTATTATAATATTTAAATTTATTATGAAATGGTTGCACTTCATAATCAATAATAATCCCATCTATTAAGAATATATTTTTTTGTTCAATATAAATATCTATTTGTTTATTAAAAAATAATATGCTATTATTTATTTTTTTAAATAATGTAATATAATATTTATGTCCTAAACATCCAGACTTTTTTAAACTTAAATAAATAAATTTTTTATCAATATTATTTTCATTTATTTTTAATAATCTCGTATATGCTGTAGATGTTAAAAATATACCAATATAATTTTGATGACATTTTAAATGTAATAGTTTTGCAGTATTTTTCATTATATATATATTCCATTTATTCTATATATGAAAAAATAATATGTATTATTATCATATTTATTATTTTATAATATGTATGTATAAAATATATATAATATATTAAAACATATATTTAAGTATAAATATTAGTATAAATATTTATACAATAAAATAAATTACTTACTATTATTTTTAATAGAAAATTGCTTCATTTTAAAACCTAACAAAAATAGTAATATGATATATGTAAGAAATATTAACAAACATACACTTAATATATATATAATACGTATTTTAAATGTAGATAAAATCAGCCATCTTTCTGAAATATAATATTTTAATAACATTAAAATAATACTTAATAAAAAAGAAATAATAGTAATCTGTGAAAAAAAATATAACCAACCTTTTTGTGGTACATAGATTTTATGTTTTATTAAAGTATACAATAATAAAAGTACATTTAAAAATGCTGCTAAACAAATAGCCATTGAAAAACCTAAATGTTTAAAAAAATAAATAAATAATGGACTAATACATTGTGTAAAACATAATACACATACTGATATCTTAACAGGAGTAATGACATTTTGTCTAGAATAAAATCCTAATGATAAAACTTTAGAAACTATTAAAAATAGTAAACTAAATGCATAAATAATTAAATTATTTTGTGTCATTAAAACATCAAAATAAGTAAATTGTCCATATTGAAATAATGCAATTAATAATGATTTAGACAAAAAACCTAAAATAAGGGAACTAGGTACAATTAATAAAAAACATAGTCTTAATCCTAGATCTATTAATTGATTAAATTCAGTTTCATTATTTTGTGTATAAGCATCTGTTAATGCTGGTAATAGTACTATAGTTAATGCAATACCAAACATACCTACTGGTAATTCCATTAGTCTATCAGCATAATAAATCCATGTAATTGACCCAGTTACTAAAAAAGATGATAATCCTGAATTAATTAATAAAGAAATTTGTGTAGCAGATACACCAATAATAGCTGTTGCCATCTTTTTAAAAACTCTGATAACACCATGACTAATAACTGTACATGTTGGTAACACTAACATATTTAATTGTTTAAGATATATTATTTGATATAATACTTGTAATAATCCACCAATTAATACAGACCATGCTAAGACTAATACAGGAGGTTCAAAAATAACTGGGAAAATGAGTATTAATAAAATCATACTTAAATTTAGTAATATTGGTGTAATAGCTGGTACTAAAAAATTTTTCCAAATATTTAAAACTGAACTTGCTAATGAAGATAAAGATATAAGTAATATATACGGAAATGTAATTTTTAATATTTTTGATGTTAGTGATAATTTATAATCTGTATTTACAAATCCAGGTGCAATCAATGAAATAATAAAAGAAGAAAAAAAAATACCTAATAACACTACAATCGTTAACATAATTAATAAAATGCCTAATATAGACGATATAAAATGTTTGGTATCTCTTTCAGTTCTAGTATTTTTATACTCTGCTAATATAGGTGTAAAAGCTTGTGAAAAAGCTCCTTCAGCAAATATACGTCTTAATAAATTAGGTAATTTAAATGCAATAAAAAATGAATCACTATATATACCAGCACCAAAAATTTTAGCAATCAAACTATCTCGAATAAAACCTAATAATCTAGAAAATAATGTTATAATACTCACAGTAGTCAATGATTTTAACAAATTCATATTTTTCCTAAATAAAAATAATTTTTTATGTAAATAAATTGTATTAATATAAAAATACATAAAATATATTTTTTATATTACTTAATAATAGTTTTAATATTTAAAATATTAAATATAAAATAAATTGTGTAAGATGATATCATAAATAATTATATTTAACATAAATATTTTTAAAAGTAACATTTTTATATTTTGGGAAAAACATTTATTTTTTAAAGGCAATAAAAAATGCTTATTCAAGAAGTGTCTAGAGCTAAGTTAATAACTAAATGGGGTCATTTTATTATAGTTGGTTTTGATGAACTATATAATCATCAAAATCATATAGCAATAATTTATGGGATAGAAAACATTACGACTGATACAGTTATATTAACACGTATACATTCAGAATGTTTAACAGGAGATGTATTTTTTAGTTTACGTTGTGATTGTAGATTACAATTACAATGTTCTTTACATCTAATTACTAAAGAAAAATGTGGAATACTAATTTATCATAGACAAGAAGGGAGAAATATAGGTCTTTTAAATAAAATTAAAGCATATGCTTATCAAGATGAAGGTTTAGATACAGTGATGGCAAATCATAAATTAGGATTTAATACTGATGAAAGAAATTTTGTTATATGTGCAGAAATATTAAAAATTCTAGGGATATATAATATTAAATTATTAACTAATAATTTTAATAAAGTACATAGTTTACAAAAATCAGGAATTAATATTGTATGTCGTATTCCTTTAATTATACAACCTAATAAATATAATTATAAATATTTATATACAAAAAAACACAAAATGGGACATATTTTATAATATGTCCCATTTTTACTACTTTTAATTACATATCAAATATGTTTTTATACTTAATAATAATTTATTGAGAAAAAGTTTATGTTCTGTCTTAATATGCACATGACATAATAAATTCTTAATTTGTGTAATATAATTATTTATTTGTGTAGATTTATATTTGTCAAATAAATATTTGTTCCATTCTATAATTTCTATATCATTTAATAAAAATGTAAAATTTCTTGCTTTATATTTTAATAATAAAAAATTTATACGACCATCTATAAAATTAAAAATTTGATTTTTATATATATCTATCTTTCTTATGAAATAAAATTTTTTTTGATCCTGCATCGGAAAAAATTGTTTATATAATTGTGTGTCAACATTATAAATATTAGTTGTTTTATATAAAATATTTTTCGTCGATATATTATATAAATATCTTTGAACAATTTTTTTAACTCTATAAACATATTGTTTAAATATAACAAAATGTTTTAGATATAATGTAATATTAAATTTTAAACGTTGTATATCATTTTTTTTTAAAATTTTTATAGGAATTATAATAGGTGATTTATTTAAATAAATAAATTTTATAAATGGTAATAAATTATCTGATATATCTATAATTTTATAATGATAATATATTTTGATAAAAAAATTTACATCATATTGCAAATCAAATACTACTAAAATATTTTTATTATATGGATGTAAACACAATGGTACTATACATCCTAAATTATTATTCATATTTTTATAAATGGCACTAATATAAATTAAAGGATGTATTGTAAATAAATTTATTATTTTAAATAGTTCTTTTTTTAATCTATTTTTAAAAAAATAATTAAATAAAAGCGGTTGTTTTGTTTTAATTAATTTGGCTAGAGCAATAGTAGAATATACATCATTTAATGCATCATGTGATTGGGCATGTAATGATAAATTATTAACTTTTGTTATTTCTGCTAAATTAAATATTGGTATATGATTATGTTTAGGCCAAATTATTCCTTCTGGACGTAATACACAGCATGCTCGAGCTAAATTTAATATATCCCAACGACTATTATCATTTTTCCAAGACCAATTATATGCATCATAAAAATTACGATAAAATAAAAATCTGCTAAATTCATCATCAAAAGCGATATTATTATAACCAACAATACAAGTATTATGCTGTGTAAAAATATTATTAATATATTTAGCAAATTTATATTCTAATAAATATTTGTTAAAATAATCATGATAATTAAAATTATGAATATTAATAGTTTGAAGATTAGGTAAATAATCTGTAGGTATTTGACAATATAAAGTTATTGGTTGTGATATAATTTCTAGGTTCATGTTTGTACGTACACAAGCAAATTGTGCAATCCGATCATATATCGGATGTAAACCAAAAGTTTCATAATCATAAAATAAAAAAGTAGACGGAAACTGTGTTTTTTTATATATAACCATATTATTGTACTCTAATAAAATTATTTTAAAATATAGAAAAATATTTGCATTATATAGTGTATTATGGATACAATAATAGTTCCATATAATGGTGAGATGGCCGAGTGGTTGAAGGCGCATACCTGGAAAGTATGTATATGTAAAAACATATCATGGGTTCGAATCCCTTTCTCACCTGAAATATTTTATTATATTAATATTGTTTATTTTTGTACATAATAAAATATTATTTATTTCCCATAATTATTGTGTAAATTAATAATGTTAAATTTTACTAAAATAATAACAGAATATGGTTATTTAGTAGTTTTTTTAGGATCATTAATAGAAGGTGAAACATTTATTATTATTGCTGGTCTTTTAGCAAGTAAAAAAATATTACTATTTTATAGAATAGTAATATTAGCTGTTTGCGGATCTTTTATTGGAGTCCAATTATTATTTCATATAGGACATAAATATAGTAAAAAAATTTTATACTTTTTAAAAAAATATAATTTTAACTTTTCAAAATACTATAATATTATTAATAATTATCCTTATATATTTATTTTGATTGTAAGATTTATATACGGTTTGAGACTAATTGGTCCAATTATTATTGGTATAACGAATGTTTCTAAATTTAAATTTGCTCTTTTTAATTTTATTGGTGCTGTTATTTGGGCTATTATATTTACTAGCGCAGGATACTTTTTTGGTGGTATTATTACTACTCTCATAACAGATTTAAATAAAATTATTAAATATATATTTCTTATTATTACTATATTAATAAGTATTAAAATAATACATAAAGTTTATTTTAAAAAAAAATAAAACAATAAATATTCAAATTATACACATGTTCTTATATGTGGTAATTTAATACTTTATATACCATTTGTATTATACATGTAGGATATATACCTAATAATAGTGTACATACTGTAATTAGTACTAATATAGTATTTATGTAAAGAATATTATTCTGCTGTATATTACAATTTGTAACATATAATGTTGATGGTTCCAAATATAAAGTAATGATTATACGTAAATAATAATATAAACTTATAACACTTCCTAGTATTAAACAAATTACTAAATACCATAATTTTATATAAATACCTAATAATATAATATAAAATTTCGCAATAAATCCTATTGTAATGGGTAATCCTGCTAAGGATAATAACATTACTGTTAAAACAAAAGTATATAATGGTTTATACCAAAATAATCCTCTATAATTATAGAGGCAATCTTTATCATTAATATTATTAGGATAAGAATGTAAATATATAATACTAAATACACCTATATTATTTAATATATAACTAATAATATATATACTTAGAGCTGTCAGTGTCAAAAAAGTATTTTGAGGATATTTTATATGATAAATAAATATAATTAATATATAACCTATATGTGCTATTGAAGCATATCCTAATAAACGTTTAATATTATTTTGTTTTATTGCCATTAAATTACCAAAAAGAATAGATAGTACAGATATACTAAGGAGTATATTGGATATAATCAATTTATTAATTTCTGTTAGATTAAAGAATATTAATAGTTTGTATAAGCATATAAGAAAGGTTGATTTACTAAATGTTGATAAAAACATACTAATTAATGATGGTGATCCCTCATAAATATCTGGAGTCCATAAATGAAAAGGCACTACAGATAATTTAAAACCTAAACTAAATAATAGAAAAGATAGACCAATAATATATAAATGTATATTTTGATTATTTAGATTATGCAAAATATAATATTTTATATAGGTAAAATTTAAAGTACCACAATCTATATAAATTAACGCTATACCTAATATTAAAAATGCAGATGCTATACTAGATAATACCAGGTATTTTATACTTGCTTCCATAGACTTTTTATAACACATATTATATATAATAAGTCCAATAAAAGGTATAGAAATTAACTCAAAACCTATAAAAAAAACAATAAAATTATTTGCATAACTATTAATCATACCTCCTAAGGAAATAATTAATATTAATAAATAAAATTCATCTTTATTATAAGGTAAATTTTTTAACCAAGAAAATACTATTAAACATGTAATAATACTAATTATTATTAGTATCATGGTATAAAAACAATAAAAATTATTATATAAAAATAAATTATTATGTAAAAATTGTATTTTTGTATAAAACTGTAAATATATTGAACTTATAATAGTTGTTATTAAACCTATCATGGTAATTAAACAACTAATAAAAATATCACGTTTAATAATAATATTAATACATAAAATCATTATTGTTATTATTAATATAGCGAACGGTATAATAGGTATCATAAAATTTATCATCAAATATTATTAAATTAGTTAAAATGTTATTTTTAAAAATATATTTTGTATATCATTAATAAGAATAAATATTATTAATAATATTATAAGAAAGATTTAAAATAGGTTGAGGATAAAAACCTATAATAAGTGTTAGTAAACATAACATGAACATTATAATTTTTTCTCTTAAAAATATTTTATATATTTTTTTTTGTTGCATTATATATGTACCAAAAAATATTTTTTGCATCATATTTAAAGAATAAATACTTGCCAATAATAGACCTGATGTTGCTATAGTAGCAGCAATTGGATATTTCCCAAAAGTACCTAATAAAATTAAAAATTCTCCTATAAAATTTCCTGTGCCAGGAATACCTAAACTTGCTAAACAAAAAAATAAAAAGTAAGCTGGTAAAATACCCATTTTATTCCATAAACCACCCATATGTATAATATTACGCGTTTTTAAACGCTCATATATTTGACCACATAAAATAAATTGTGCTGCAGCTGTTATTCCATGAGATATCATTTGTATGATGATTCCTTGATAAGATATTTTATTATGACTATAAATACCTATTAAAATAAATCCCATATGTGCAATAGATGTATAAGCAATTATTCTTTTAATATCAATTTGTATACATGCCATACAAGAACCATAAATAATCCCTATTATTCCTAATATGATAGGACAAATAGCAAAATGTAATGAAGCATAAGGACATAAAGGTAACACAAAACGTAATAAACCATATGCTGCAGTTTTTAATAATATTCCTGCTAAATCTACAGATCCAGCAGTTGGCGCTTGACTATGTGCATCTGGTAACCAGCCATGAAATGGCACAATAGGCATTTTCACAGCAAAAGCGATGAAAAAACATATCATAATTATATATTCCATGACTAATGATTTTGGTGTATATAATAAATCATTATACTCAAATGTGAGTTGTCCTGTATTTTGTTGATGTATAATAACTAATAATATAATAGCAATTATTAAAAAAAAACCACCGGTTTGTGTATATATAAAAAATTTTGTTGCTGCTCTTATGCGACTTAAATAATTAATAGCATTATGTCCCCATAACGATATAAGAAAATACATAGGTATTAACATAACTTCCCAAAATAAAAAAAATAAAAACATATCTATAGATAAAAACACACCAATAACACCACTTAAAATCCATAACAAATTTAAATGAAATAAGCCATGCAATTTATTTATTTCATTCCACGAACATAATACAGCTACTGTACCTAACAGTCCTGTTAATATAATCATTATTAATGATAATCCATCTATTGATAAATGGAAAAAAATTCCTAAATTTGGTATCCAAGATCGAATAAAATCATTTTCCCATATATGATACTTATCATGTATGGGTGGGTTATAATATATAAATAATTTAAATAATGCCGTAATAAAAACTATACTAATAGTAATTAAAGAAAGCCAACGTGGAAATTTATAATTAATTTTTTCACTTTGCCAACAAATTAATCCACCTAAAAATGGAATTAAGATTAACCAAGGTAATAACATAGTATTTCCCTAAAAATATTTATATTA
This sequence comes from Enterobacteriaceae endosymbiont of Macroplea appendiculata, assembly GCF_012571605.1. Classification (GTDB taxonomy): domain Bacteria; phylum Pseudomonadota; class Gammaproteobacteria; order Enterobacterales; family Enterobacteriaceae. The sequence continues at coordinate 379,019 of NZ_CP046220.1, forward strand.
TTTTAGTAATATTTTATTTATTATAATGAATAATAATATAATAATATTACCAGCATACATAAAAGATATATAATAACAAATATTACCATTTTGGTTTTTTAATAACATATCACTGATTTTATATAAAATATTTATTATTATATCAATATATTTTGTAATTGGATCATTTTTTATATATAAAAGAATCTTCAAAAAATTATCTCCTATAATTTTTTGATAGAACATATCTATATAACAACCATGTAAAAAAAAATTTTTTATAAAGTATATTTTTTTTATTATATTATTTTTAGAATATTGATATATTTTTTGTTGATATCTACTATATAAAATATATACTATAAAACCACTTAATATAATAATTAATGATATGAATTCTAATATATGATATAAATGATTGTTTTTTATAAAATTTTGTTGTGGACTAATAATATTTGTATGTAACGGTAAAAATATTTTACTAATTCCGGTAGTTAATATAGTTAATATAGTCAATGGAAAATAATATGTAAATGAATATTCTAATTTCGAATAATGTTTAATATGATTTTTAGTACTATAAAAAATTATATAAAACATTCTAGTTGTATATAATGATGTTATAAAACTGCCACATAAACCTAATATAGTTAAATAGAGATGATTATGTACATAAGCTTCGTATAAAATTTTTTCTTTTGTAAAACCACTTAAAGTTATAATAGGTATTGATATTAATGATATACTACCGAATAAAAAAACATAGTATAAAAAATATAAATGTTTTTTTAAACCTTGCATATAAAATATATTTTGTTCATTACAACAAAACATAATAATGGATGCAGCACATAAAAATAATAATGCTTTAAAAAAAGCATGTGCTATAATATGAAAGATAGCTGCATTCCACGAACATATACCTAATGCTAAAAACATATACCCTAATTGACTCATAGTCGAATAAGCTAATATATATTTAATATTAGTTTGTACTAAAGCACAACAACCAGATAATAATAATGTTATTATGCCAATAACACTTATATATGTTAGTATACTGTCAGAAAATATAAATATAATGTTATTACGTAATATTAAATATATTCCTGCAGTTACCATAGTTGCGGCATGAATTAAAGCAGATGCAGGCGTAGGTCCCGCCATAGCATTAATTAACCAAGTATTTAAAGGATACTGAACAGACTTACCTAATGCACCAATTAATAATGTTATAGCAATAAATTTTAAATGATATGTATTATAGTACATATATGATGATGTAATTAATATGACAATTTTATGAAAATTAAAGGTTCGAAAAATATAAAAAATATACATCATACTAATCACTAAAAAAATATCACTAAATCTAGTAATTAAAAAAGCTTTAATTGCAGAATATCCATTATATTTATTACGATAAAAAAATCCTATTAATAAATAGGAACATATTCCTACTCCTTCCCAACCAAAAAACATTATTAATAAATTATCTGCTAAAACTAACAATAACATACTAATCATAAATAAATTGGTATAGATAAAAAATCTAGCATATTCATTTTTTTTATATTGATATATATACCATATAGAATATATATGTATTAATAATCCTACGCCCAAAGTAATAAATAACATACTTATCGTTAACATATCTATATTTAAATTTAAATTAACATTTAAATAATCAATATTAATAATTTTCCATAAATGCTGATTATATGTAATATAATGATTCTTTATAAATGAATAACTATTAATTATAGTCATAATTAAACTTAAACTAATAGATCCTATGCTAATGATAGCAATATGTTTTTTACTTAAAAAATAAGTAAAACAAAGTAAAATTATAAAACTAATAATAGGAATTAAAATAATTAAATAAAGTAATTTCATCCATTTAACTCACTAATTGAATTAATATTCATTGTATGTTTACGATAATATAATAACATCAATAATGTTAATCCTATACAGCTTTCAATAGCAGAAATACTTATAGATAATATATACATTATTTCCCCTTCTATTTGTTGCCAATAATTTCCTGCTATAACACATGTAAATGCGGCTATATTTAACATAATTTCTGTTAAAATTAAAATATATAAAATATTATGCCTAATAATTAGGCCAGTAAAACTAATTATAAATATAATTAGTAGTATTACTAATATATAATATAAAGAGATCATATGTTTTTTTTCGTATAAAATGATAAAATTATTTATTAAGATTATTACCTATATGATTAACAATTACAATGCCAGATAAAAGGACTATTGAAATTAATTCAACAATAATATTATATTTGGTGAATAAATAAATACCAAGATGAGTTAAATCGTTAATATGATAAAATAAATATTTATTATTATATTCTTGAAAAATTATAATACATAAACTAATTAAAAATATTATAGCCATAAATAATAATAGACAAAGTAAATAAGGTTTCATTAATAATGTTTGTTTTTCTAATATAATATTATTTTTATAATTACATAACATAATAATAAAAATAAATAATATGACAATAGCGCCAGCATAAATAATTATTTCTATAGAACCAATAAAAAAATTACCTAAAACAAAGAACATACCAGCTATAGTAAACAATATAGCTAAAAAATATAATAATGTATTAATAGCATTCATGCTAAAAATAATAAGTATAGTAAATATAATTGACATCATACTTAAAATATAAAAAAATATTTTCATTATAAAACCTTTTTTATCTTATGTCTTTTTATGGTAATAAACTTTTTACATCAATAAAATTATCTTGTAGAGTCTTTTTATTAGTTTTGTTATGTATTTTAACACCAGACACACTGTAATAATCATAATCAGGATATTTACCTACATTATTTATTAATAAGTGTTTTTTTTTATATATTAATGCTTTTCTATTAAATTCACATAATTCAAAATCTGGAATTAATTGTATAGCTCCTGTAGGACAGGCTTCTTCACAAAAACCACAAAAAATACATCTAGATAAATTAATATTAAAAAATTTTGGATAAGATCTATTTGTAATAGGATTAATAGCTCTTTTTAAAGATATGCAACCTACAGGACAAACAACTGCACATAAATTACATGCTACACAACGTTCATTATTATTTTTATCACAAGTTAAGATTATTCTACCTCTATATCTAGGTGATAAATATACCTTTTGTTCAGGATACATTATAGTTTCTCTCTTTTTAAAAAGATTCAGAAAAACTATTACAATACTATTTAATTGACTCCAAATATTTATAAAAAATCTTTTAATATTCATAAATTTTTATGCTTGTAAAATAACTTATTTTATATAAATGTAACACATGCGGTTATCATAAGATTAATTAATGTTATAGGTAAACAGACAAACCAACCAAAAAACATCATTTGATCATAACGAGGTCGTGGTAATGATGCACGTATTAAAAAAAATAACACAATAAAACATATAGTTTTTAATAAATACCATACTATACCTGGTAAAATAGGTCCTAACCATCCTCCAAAAAATAAAATTACTATTAAAGAAGATAAAACTATAATATTAATATATTCTCCAACAAAAAATAATCCAAATTTCATACTAGAATATTCGATATGATACCCATCAGCTAATTCTTGTTCTGATTCCGGTTGATCAAAAGGATGTCTATGATTTAATGCTAGACTTGATATAAAAAAAGTTATAAAACCTAAACATTGAGGTATAATGTTCCAGTAATGCTGTTGATATAATACTATATTATACAAGTTAAATGAACCAGTTTGACAGACAATACCCATTAACGATAATCCTAGAAATACTTCATAACTTAAAACTTGTGCTATTCCTCTAATAGATCCTAGCAAAGCATATTTGTTATTACTAGATAATCCTGCAAATAATATAGCATAAATAGAAATACTCGCCATCATTAAAAAAAATAAGATTCCTATATTTAAAGGATATATAATTATTGTTTTTGTTAAAGGTAATATAGCAAATATTGTTAAAATTGTATTAAAAGTAATTAATGGAGCAATGTTAAATAACATTTTATTCGTAACAAATTTGGGTATCCAATCTTCTTTAAATAAAATTTTAATCATATCTGCACATACTTGCAAACTTCCTTGCCAGCCTACTCTATTAGGACCATAACGATTTTGAAAACATGCTAAAATGCGTCTTTCTATAAAACTAAGTAAAGCACCACAGACTATTAATATTACTAATATTATTAATGTTTTTAAAAAAGTTATATTTTGTATTATGTATAAACTATTATTTTTCATTGTTTTAATATCCTGATATGATCAATAGTTTTATATAAAAAACATAAAGGTATTTTTGGTATTCCTAATGGTAAACTAATTAAACCAGGATGTAATTTATCTGAAATTTTAACGTTTAAAATAAAATGATTATTCAAACAATATAATTGAATTATATTATTATCATGGATATTTAAAAAGGTAGCATCTTTACGACTAAAAATAGCATAATGTATATTATAATGTTTTTGTATTAATAATGCTTTTTGTATTAAGTCATTACTAAAAAATAAGGTACAATATGCAACAATTATTAATTTATGTTGTGGAATAAATTTTTTAGGTATTTTAATAGATTGTATATGTATATTTAAATTATTAATATTAATTTTTTGTTTTAAAAATGATTTATCCTGAATATTATCTACATGTTTTTGTAATTTATATAATGATTGTATAGAATTCCAACCAGGTAACCATGTATATGCCATGTGCACACAATTTTCTGAACTATTACCTTCCATAGAAAAATTAAACATAGTGTCTGTATCTTTTGGTTGTATAGGTTCATGAATATTTTTATGTGCTAACATAGAAGTTCTACCACTATATCTTATGAGTGATCTCGCAAATTTGTTATCATGTTGTTTATAATTTGATGCAGGAGCAGCATATTTAATATTGTACAATACAGGGATATCCGTTATACATTGATTTATTATGTCATCTAAAATTATTTTTTTAGATATATTATGTATTATATTGTTAATACTAGATAACCATTTCCAACTAGATTGTCTTTGATTATTATTATTATAATAAGTTGGTTCATATACCTGGAAAAATCTTTGTGCTCTACATTCATTATTAATAACTGTACCACTACTTTCTATAAAATTTGTTACAGGCAGCATTATACTAGCTTTTTTTGTAGTACTGTTATAAACATGATCTAATACAACTATATTAGGTATATTTTTAAATAATCGATCTATTTTAGATTTTTCTTCATAAAAATATAAATCATTTTCCATAATAATCATTGTATCTATTGGATGTGTTATTTGAAAAATATTTTCTAATGGTTGTCCTTGTATTAAATTTATACCCATGCTATTCACTGTATATAAAGTCATAAAGAAACCTACATGTACATTTTTTTTATATAAAGTTTGTAATAATAAATATGTTGCATGTAATAATTCCAGATTGCTTGTATTAGTTCCTGTAATAAATAAACATTTTTTAGCATGTAATAATATTGATGTTATAGCAATAATTTTATTATATAATGTATTATCAGTAATATGTTGATCAAATATTCTATTATTTATATAATATGATAATGCATGTATGAATCTTGCTTGATTTTCTAATGGAGCGTAATATTTCCATGTCGCAATATCATCTAAATGTGTATAATTTATATTAGTAATAATTAAAGGATTATATTTATCTGAAGATAAATTTTTGAGAGCATTACTATGCCAAGAAGGGATTTTAGTTGTGAAATTTTTATAATTATTTTGTATAGCTTGTCTTACTGATAATGCTACGCGAGGATTAGTTACACTAATATCTTCTCCAATGACCATAATAGTATCATATGTTTCTATTTCAGATAATGTAGGGAAAAAAATATTTTTATTTTTTAAAATATTAATATAATAATTTATTTGTTGTTGTTCATGAAATAATATTCCTGTAAAAAAATTATGTTCTCCAACTAATTTTTTTAGTGTATAATTACTTTCGATACTAGCTCTAGGAGACCCAACACCAATTATTTTTTTAGATTTCAAAATAATATTTGCTATATTATTAATCATAATATTATTATCATAAATAACATTATTTTTGATATTATTCAAAATAATATTTATAGGTTGATTTATTAAATTTATATAACCGTAACCAAAACGTCCTTTATCACATAAAAAATGATGATTAATATATTTATTATATCTATTTTGTATATTTGCTAAAAAACTATAACGTTCACCAATATGCAAATTACATCCTAAAGAACAATGTTGACAAATACTAGGAGCATATTGTAGATCCCACTTACGCGTATAATGTTTCGCATAAGTTTTATCTGTAAAAACACCTGTAGGACATACTTCTATCAAATTACCAGAAAAAAAATTTTTTAATGTTCCATCTTTAAATCTACCAAAATAAATATTATTATTAGCACCAAAAACATTTAAATCAGTACCATGTGCATAATCTTTATAGAAACGTGTACAACGATAACATGTAACACAACGATTCATATTATGTGATATAAAGGGTCCTAAATATTGATTTTTATATGTTTTTTTTTCAAAAAGGTATCTGCGTTTGATATGATTAGACATTACTGTCATATCTTGTAAATGACAACTACCACCTTCATCACAAACTGGACAATCATGAGGATGATTAATCATCATAAATTCAATTACACTTTTACGAAATTGTTTAACTTCAATATCATTAATACAAAAATAAGATCCTTTAACAGGTACAGTCATACAAGACATTATAATATGTCCTGTTGTATCAGATATATTATCATGCTGTTTAATTGCACATTGTCTACATGTACCTACACTACCTAAACGTGGATGCCAACAAAAATATGGTACGTTATATCCAAGAGATAAACATATTTCTAATAAATTATCTTTTTTATTAACGTTATAACATTTACCTTCTATATTAATAGTAACCATAAAACATATATTCCATCATGTAAAATTATTCATTATTAATTTGATTTAATTTATATTAATTATTTTATATATTATATTATAATTTTATTTTAAAATTCCTTCATGAAATTCATTTAAAAAATATTTTAGTGCACTTTGTAATGGAGCAATAGCACCAGGAGCAAAAGTACAAAAAGTTTTACCATTAATTAATTGATTACTAATATCTTGTAATAATATTATATCTTTTATAGAGCCTTGTTTTTTTTCTAAAACATTTAATATTTTAACAATCCATGGTAATCCTTCTCTACAAGGAGTACATAATCCACAAGATTCTCTAGCAAAAAAAATTTCTATATTTTTTAATAAAGATACCATATTAATCTGATGATCTACTAACATCGCAATACCTGTACCTAATCTACTGCCAGCATTACTTATATGTTTGTAATCCATTGGTATATTTAAATGTTCTAGAGTTAAAAATGCTGTACCAGCACCTCCTGGTTGCCAGGCTTTAAATTTATAACCTTTTTTTATTCCTTTAGCATATTGTTCAAAAACAATACTTGCAGGTGTTCCTAATGGTAATTCCCATAATCCAGGATTGTTTACATTACCAGAAAAACCTAATAACTTAGTACCACTATCATATTTGCTTTTTGATATATTTTTATACCATTTTGCTCCGTATAAGATAATACCATTAACATTACAAATAGTTTCTACATTATTCACACAGGTAGGTTTACCCCATAAACCAATTGTTGCTGGATAAGGTGGTTTAAATCTAGGATTTGCACGTTGACCTTCTAATGAATTAATTAATGCTGTTTCTTCACCACAAATATATCTCCCAGCTCCTGTATGTAAAATTAATTTAAAATTAAAATTAGTTTTACATATATTATTGCCTAATATACCAAAATCACGTGCTTCTTGTAGAGCAATTGTTAAAATATGTGCACATTTAATATATTCACCTCTTAAAAAGATATATCCTATATTAGCTTGTATAGCATATGCACTAATAATTATTCCTTCAATTAATTGATGTGGTAATGTTTCTATTAAAAAACGATCTTTATATGTACCAGGTTCCATTTCATCAGCATTACATATAAAATAACGATTATCATAAGGACTATCTTTTTTTGGTATTAAACTCCATTTAGTACCAGTAGAATAACCCCCGCCGCCTCGACCTTTCAAACCAGATAAGGTTATTAATTGAATAATTTCTTCGGAAGACATAGTTGTTAATGCTTTTGTACAAGCTTTATAACCATCTTGTTTTATATATTCTTTTAAAAACATGGTTTGCTGTGTATTTTTAATACGCCATGTTAATGGATAATATTCAGGATTATAATTATTCATATTAGTATTATTCATGCATATATTTATCCAATATAATATTAATACTATTGATTGTAATATTAGTATAGACACATTCATTAATCATAATGACAGGACTGTTATTACAATGTCCTAAACAACATATAGGTAACAAAGTGAATATATTATCTGTAGTTGTTTGACCTATATTAATATGTAATTTTTTTTTTATATGTTGTAATATTTGTTTATAATTTTTAATATAACATACAACACTATCACAATATTTAATAACATATTTACCCACAGGATATCTAAATATTTGGCTATAAAAAGTAGCAATACTTTCTATTTCAGAAATATCCAATTTTAATATGTGTGCAATAATATGCATATTTTGTTCAGAAACCCAACCATATTTTTTTTGGCATAATATTAATATTTCAATTATAGCAGCTTTACGATATTCATAATGTTTAATAATATTATTAATTATATGAATGTCTTGAGTATTTAATAAATTTTTTACATTTGTCTTATTAGTTTTATTTATATTCATAATTATATATTAACGATCTACATCAGACATGACAAAATCAATACTTCCTAAATAAGTAATTAAATCTGATATCAGACTACCATTAATTACATTAGGTATGTGTTGTAAATGAGGAAAACTAGGTGTTCTAATTCGTGTACGATAACTAGTAATATTATTATCACTAATTAAATAATAACTATTAATTCCTTTAGTAGCTTCAATCATCTGAATAGATTCATTAGCTGGTATTAATGGTCCCCAAGATACTTGTATAAAATGATTAATTAAATTTTCTATATTATATAACATGTCTTTACGCATTGGCGGTGTTGTTAACGGATGTTCAACTTTATAAGGACCTTCAGGCATATAATTCAAACATTGTGTTAAAATACGTAAACTTTGCCATATTTCTTCTACTTTTAATAAAACTCTCGAATAACAATCACTAACATGACCAATAGGTACATCAAAATCAAAATTTTCATATCCAGAATACGGACGTTGTTTTCTAATATCAAAATTTATACCAGTAGCTCTTAATCCAGCACCTGTTACTCCCCAAGCAATTGCTTCTTTTTTATGATATACAGCAATATTTTTAGATCGAGCAATTAGAATACTATTTTTTAAAGCAACGTCTTGATATATTTTTATTCTTTTAGGTAACCAAATTAATAATTTTTTTAATAAAATATTCCATCCTTTAGGTAAATCATGAGCTAAACCACCTATTCTAAACCATGCAGGATGCATTCTAGCACCAGTAATTGCTTCTATAATATCATATATTTTTTGTCTATCAGTAAATGCTAAAAAAATAGGTGTCATCGCTCCTACATCTTGTATAAAAGTAGATAAATATAATAAATGACTATTAATACGAAATAATTCAGATAGCATTATTCTAATAACTTGTATTCTAGTTGTAACAGTAATATTAGCTAATTTTTCTACTGCTAGAATATACGCCATTTCATTAACACAACCACCTAAATATTCAATTCTATCTGTATATGGAATGTAAGTATGCCATGTTTGTCTTTCTGCAATTTTTTCAGCACCTCGATGATGATATCCTATATCAGGAATACAATTAATAATTTTTTCTCCAGATAATTGTAATATGATTCTAAAAGCACCATGTACTGAAGGATGATTAGGACCCAAATTTAAAAACATATAATCATAATTATTATTTTTAATAGATAAACCCCATTCATGAGGATTGAATTGTGTATTTTGGATATTTATATGATGTTGTTCTTTATTAAAAATATGAATATTTTTTTCTGTAGCTCTACTAGGATATTCTTTACGTAAAGGATAACCATCATTCCAGTTATTAGGTAATAAAAGATGTTTTAAATTAGGATGATACATAAAATGTATGCCAAACATTTCCCAAATTTCTCTTTCATACCAGTTTGCATTACAAAAATAAGATGTAATTGTATGGATATATAGTTTTTTTTGTTTTAAAGGTACTTTTAACAGTATATCAGCGTTTCTTTCTATAGAAATAAAATGATAAAATAAAGAAAAATCCATTTTTTCTGTAAAAGATATACAAAATTTATTTTTATGTAATCTTTCATCAATACCATGCATATCATATAACATATTATATGGATGATATATTTTACATAAAATTTTTATAAAATCAATTATTTGTTCTGGTTTTATCCAAATAGATAAGGGTATATTATTATTATAATGTTGTATTATAAAGTTATTTGGACCTAGGTTATTTTTTAATATATGTATAATAAATTGTGTATTTTTATCTTTAATATTTTTATTTAAATTAGAATTGTGTTGTAAAATAGTAGTATCACACATACATAAAACATCTCTGTTGTTATTTATTACAAATTATAATTTTGAATAATGTTAAATTTCATTTATTGAACGAAATTTGATATTTTTAATATTATTAATATTAGATGTTTTTATTTTGTTTTTATAAATTTTTTGATCACCAATTATCCATGATAATGGACGTTTTTCAGTACTAATAGCTTTTTGTAATAATAGTAAAGCCTGAATATATGCTTCAGGTCTTGGCGGACATCCTGGTATATAAACATCTACAGGTAAAAATTTATCTACACCTTGAACAACAGAATATATGTCATACATACCTCCTGAATTAGCACATGAACCCATTGAAATCACCCATTTTGGTTCTAACATTTGATCATATAATCTTTGTATAATAGGAACCATTTTTAAAAAACAAGTACCAGCTATAACTATAAAATCTGCTTGTCTGGGAGAAGTACGTAAAACTTCTGAACCAAAACGTGCAATATCATTAATAGAAGTAAAAGAAGTAGTCATTTCTACATAACAACAAGATAAACCGAAATTATATGGCCACAAAGAATTTTTTCTTCCCCAATTAATAATATTATGAGTAATTTTACTTAGCTTACCAAAAAATATATTATTATTAACTGTTTCTTTTTGAAAATTATTATTTTTATTTTTTTTTTGTATAAAATACTTATTATTATTAATATTTTTCAAGTTTTTTCCCATAAAATTTTAATTAGATTTAAGATGTTTATAAAAATTAAAAATATTCATTTTAAATAAATATAATAAACTTAATAATATCGTTATTATGAATAATAATCCTGTAATTAATCCATCTATTTGTATCATTTTAAGACTTATAGACCATGTGTATAAATACAATGATTCAATATCAAAAATAACGAAAAATATTGCTACTAAAAAAAAATTAATTGTCATTTTAATATGGGTATCTTGATAAGATGCAGCACCAGATTCAAATGGAATATTTTTATCAATACCATATGAACGACCTCCTAAATAATAAGAAATAAACAACATAAAACTACTAATAAAAATAGCTAAACCTGCAAATAAAACCAAATTGTTTAATTTTATCATAGTTAATACTTTAATTAAAAATTATTTATATATTAAATTTTTATATGTTTTTTTAAAAAATTTTTAAACACATTAAAATTATTAGGTAAAACATGTTTTTGATTATTTTTTTTAGCATAATATAATAACACATTTGGTAATAAAACTTTATATTTTAAAAGTTGTAATATGTATTTTTGAAATTTAGCGGGATGTGCTGTACCTAAAAAGATATTAAATGTATCTGGAGTACAATATTTATATTGTAATGCACTAAAACCAACTGCTGCATGAGGTTCTGAAATATATTTATATCGTTGAAATAACATTTTGATATTTTGCGATGTGATATAATCTGTGATAGAATAAGCTTCTAATTTATTAATAGCACAATGATTATCATTAAAAATTTTTAATATTCTTGGCCAATTATTAGGTATACTGACATCCATAGCGTTAGATAACGTTGATAATGTTTGTTGTGGTTTCCAATAACCATGTTGTAAATATTGAACGACTGTATCATTAATATTAGTTGCTGCAATAATATTATGAATTGGTAAACCCATGTTTTTAGCTATTAATCCTGCAGTTAAATTTCCAAAATTACCACTAGGTACAGATATAATAATCTTTTTAGATTTTGAATATTTAGATGTTTGTTTATATAATTCAAAATAATAACAAATTTGTGCCAATAAACGACTTATATTTATTGAATTAGCAGAATTTAGATTAAATATATTAGTTAATTCTGTATCACTAAAAGATTTTTTAATTAATCTTTGACAATCATCAAAATCACCTTCTATAGCTATAGAAGTAACATTATTCTTTAATGTACAAAATAACTTTTTTTGCAAAGAAGTAATTTTATTATATGGATATAAAATAATAACTTCAATATTAGGTATTTTATAAAAAGCATGTGCAACAGCAGCTCCAGTATCTCCTGAAGTAGCTGTTAAAATTATTATTTTTTCATTATGATAAAAATAATGTAATACTTGCGCCATGAAACGAACACCAAAATCTTTAAAAGATAAAGTAGGTCCATGGAATAACTCAAAACAAGCAAGATTATGACTTAATAATTGTAATTTTAATGGGAAATTAAATGCTTTTTTAATAATTTTTTTTAAATCTTTTAAAGATAATCTTTTATTATCTATAAAATAAGATAATATCTTACTACTACAAGTTATAAAATCATCTTGTATTAATAATTTATACATTATTTTATCATCTAATTTTGGTATAGCATACGGAAAAAATAATCCTTGTTTACGGCCTAATCCTATTTTTAATGCTTTTATAAAGTCAACCTTCTGTGTTATATCATTAAGATTAATAAACATCATGTTTTCTCCATTATTTGAGTACCTATTTGATTAATTGCACAAATATATACAAATCCTTTATTATTCTGAATATAATATTTTTTTAGCCATATCACCATATCTTGTGCAGTATTTAAATTATTAAAAATGCAAAATATAGTAGGTCCAGAACCTGCAATACCATAATTTAAAGCATCTAATTGTTTAGCTTTCTTCTTAACTTTATTAAAATTAGGGATAATATTTTTTCTATATGGTTCTGCAATATGATCTTTTAATAATTTTGCTGCTAATATTTCATTTTTTATATGACTAGCATGTATAAAACCAGCTAAATATTGGCTATGTTGTATACATGTTTTTAATGTATATGTATCAGGTAAAATTTTTCTTGAATTATATGTAGATAAAGAAATACCAGGATATGCTATAACCCATAACCAATTAGTAAAAATAGGAATATCTTGGATGCTGATATGTTTCATAGATAATATTAATTTCATGCCACCTAAATAGCACGGAATAATATTATCATAATGTATATTACCAGAAAATAGGCCTTCTAATTCTCCCATTAAAATTATTAATTCTGTATTAGTTAAAGGATACTTGCACAATATATTCATAGCTTTAAGAAAAGATACTATAGAACATGCGCTAGAACCTAATCCAGAAGCAACAGGCACATTTTTTTCTAATAAAACTTTTACTGGTATAGTTTTATTAATTTTATCACAAAATTTTAACCAACAATGAAAAATAATATTTTCATTGTCTACTGGTAAATCTTGTATAAACAAACCTGTTTTAATTAAAGTAAATTTTTTATGAGGTATAATAGAAACATAATCACCTAATATACCATTATCTAATCTAGATAGTGCTACACCTAACGAATCAAAACCAACATTAATATTACCAATAGATGCAGGAGAATAAATTTTTATCATTGTTACAATCACTTATTTATAAAATATTAATACGTAATAGATCTGTTAAAATACCTGCTGCAGTAACATTATTACCCGCACCATAGCCCTTTAATACTAAAGGTAATGGTTGATAATAATTAGTATAAAAAATAAAAGCATTTTCTCCATTTTTAATATTATATAGAGGATGTGTTATATCTATTGCAATAGTTTTTACACTACATAATCCTTTAGAATTAATACTACCTATATATCGTAATACTTTATTTTGTTTTTGGGCTTCTTTAACTTTATTTATAAAAATATAATCTATTTCTGATAAATTTTTTACTAATGATAATTTAGTTATATTACTTTGTATTTTATCAAAATTAATAACAGGTTCTGTATGTATATCTTGTAATTCTAAGTTTAAACCTAATTCTCTTGCTAATATTAATAATTTTCTTGCAACATCTATACCAGATAAATCAATATATGGATTAGGTTCAGTAAAACCCATATTTTGGGCTAAACTCACTGCTTGTGATAAAGTCATATTTTCTTCTAGTTTTCCAAAAATAAAAGATAATGAACCTGATAAAATGCCATAAAATTTTATTATTTTATCACCAGTATGTAATAAATCTTGTAATGTTTTAATAATTGGTAAACCTGCTCCTACATTTGTTTCATAAAGAAATTTTTTTTTTTGTATGTATGCAGTATTACGTATTTTCTTATAAAATTCTAATGTTTCTGTATTAGCAATTTTATTTGTTGTAACTATATGTAAACCACAACGAAAAAATTTTGTATAATACTTAACAATAGAACGCGAAGAAGTACAATCTATAATAACAGGATTAGCCAATATATTATTTTGCATACGAGATAAAAAATGTTTTATCGTATACTTAGGTTCATATTGTATGTAATCTTCCCAATTATCTAAGTCAATACCTTGGCAATTTATAAAAGTATGTTTCGTATTTAAAATACCACATATTCTAATATTTATTAAATTATTATTTTTTTTTTGTTGTATATGATGAATTTGCTTTAATAAAGCTTTGCCGATATTGCCAGTTCCTATGATAAATACGTTTAATATTTTTTCTTTCTTAAATAAAATTTGATGTGCCATATTTAAAATATATGTATCATCCATACTTTGTATAACAACCGAAATAACATGTTGTACGTGATTATGTGATATCATTAAAATATTTTTTTTAGTTATTTTAAAAACAGATAGAAAATTATTTAATATATTTATATTTTTATTTATATTTAAACCTATTAAAGAAATAATAGATAATTTTGTTAGAATATTTATTCTAATAGTATTGGTATTTATTTCAGTTTTTAATGTAAAATATAATTGTTTTTGTAATATAATATAATCTTTATTTAATAAACATAAATTAATAATATTAGGATTGTATGTTTGTGTAATAAAAAATATGGTTATATTAGATGATAGTAGAATACTATGAATATTTTTAATTAAAATACTAATATCATTTTGTTTATTAATAATAATACTTATCATGACTATATTTTCTATTTTAGTAACACCTTTAGGAGTATTATCAGTTGCATGATGATTAATAATCGTACCCTGTTTTTGTGGACACATTATATTTTTTACGACACAAGGAATATTATTAATTAATAAAGGTAAAATAGTTTTATGATGTAAAACTTTTGCGCCTAAATAAGATAAAGCAATAGTTTCTAAGTATGATAAATGTTTTAATAAAATAGCGTTAGATACTATATTTGGATCCGCTGTATAGATACCATCTACATCTGTCCATATTTCACAATATTTAGCATGTAAACATGCTGATAAAGCAGCTGCAGAATAATCAGAACCATTTCGACCTAACAAAACTATTTCATTTTTTTTATTAATTGCAGAAAAACCTGCCATTAATATAATATTAAAATGTGTAAAATTAATTTTTTTAATATTCCTCATAGAGGTTATTAAATCTACTGTAGAGTCTAAATAATTATTACTTTCAGCTAATAAAAATTTTTTAGGGGATAAAACATATACTTTATTACAGGACCCTATTAATAGTGCTTCCATAATAATAATAGAAAATTGTTCACCTTGAGATAAAATTTTAGCATGTATTTTATTAGAACAATGTTTTGATATAGAAATATAATGGAATAAATATTCTAATTGTGAAAAAATTTTATTAATTTTATCAAGAATATTTTTAATATCTAAAGTATTTATATTTTCTTTTAGATCTTTTACGATATTTAAAAGAAAATTTTGCATCATAAGAAATTTATCTTGTAAAGGTTGATTTATAATAGCAATATCTATTAATTTTGATAAATTATTTGTGATATTAGCTGGTGCAGATAATACAACAGCTAATTTATTATTTTGTAATTTTGTAAGAATAATATTTTTAACTAACAAAATTTTTTTTGCATTTTCTAATGATGTCCCGCCAAATTTCAATACACGCATTTCATTATATTCCATCCTATATTTATGTTACATAAATTTATGAAAAATTAACTTATTATATAATCAATTTTCCATTATATTAGTTTTAATGTATAAAGAATAATTTATATGATATATATCTAAATTATAATAGGCATATTTTTAATGTTTTGAGGTAATTTTACTAATTTTGATATCATTTTGATATATAAAACCTTTTTGTCCTTTTTTACCAATAAATTTTTTTAATTTATGAATATTTAAATCAAATTGTTTATTATCTTCTGTATGTATAGTTATAATAGATTGTGGATAAATAATAAAAACCCATTTTAATGTTTCCATATTATTTTTTAATTTGATATTATTTAATAATATTAACTTGCTACCTTTCCCTTTAGGAATAATAGGAATATCTTTAATAGATAATAATAAAAAATATCCGAAAGAAGATATAACTAGAACATAATTATTTTGTTGTTGTAAAATAATAGGTGTTAATATTGCAGTATTTTTTGTTAATGTCATTAATAATTTACCATTACGATTGCCAGCAATAAAATCAGTAAATTTACAAATAAATCCATAACCAGTACTAGAAGATAATAAAATTTGTTTTTTAGATGATGTCATAATTAAATACTTTATTACAGCATCTTCAGGTATATGAATTTTACTATTTAAAGGTTCTCCTTGACTTCTAGCTGGTGGCAATGAAATTGAATCAATACTATAACTGCGGCCTTTAGAATCAATTATCACAACAAATTGATTATTTTTCCCTTTTACTGATATAAAAAAAGAATCTCCAGATTTATAATGTAAGTTATTAGGATCAATAGTATGACCTTTTGCACATCTAATCCAACCCATTTTAGATAAAATTATTGTAACAGGTTCTCCTGTAACTAATATATTTTCATTTAATAATTTAGCTTCTTGTTGTTCTTTTAATAAGGAACGACGTTTATTACTATAATTAGTAGCAGAAATTAATATTTCTTTTTTTAATAAAATATTAAATTTATTTTTTGAAATTAGTATATCATGTATATTTTTATATTTAAGTTTTAATTGTTTTTGTTCATAAAGTAATTTTTCTTCTTCTAAAAAAGAAATAGAACGTAATTTAAAATTTAAAATTGTTTCAGTTTGTATATCTGTAAGATTAAATTTTTTTTTAATAATATTTTGTGGTTGATGATGAAAACGTATAATTTGAATAAATTCTGTTAAGTTAGTATATATAATTAATAATCCTTGTATTATATGTAATTTGTCTGTTATTTTTTTCAAAAAAAAATTTAATCTTTTTTTAATAATTGAACATCTAAATATAATCCATTCAGATAAGATCTCTAATAAGTTTTTTACTGCAGGTTTATTATTTAAACCAATCATATTCAAATTAATACGATAACTTTTTTCTAAGTCAGTAAGAAAAAATAAATGCAACATAATATCTTTTAAGTTTAAGTGATCAAAATTATTACGTATAAGGATAACAATCCGAGTAGGATTCTCATAATCAGATTCATCTCTGATTTCTTCAATCATAGGTAATTTTTTATTACTAATATGTAAATTTATTTGTTCAAGAATACGTATACCAGAAACTTGATGTGGTAATGATGTAATAATAATATTACGATCTTTAATATGCCATACTGCTCTTAATCGTATTGAACCACGGCCATGTTCATAGATTTTCAAGAGATCTTTTTTAGGAGTAATAATGTCACTACCAGTTGGAAAATCAGGTCCTTGAATAATTTCTAAAATATCATGTAAAGTTGTTTTAGGATTATCGATTAATTTTATTATAGCATCAGTTACCTCTTTAATATTGTGGGGAGGTATATCAGTAGCCATTCCTACAGCAATACCTGTTGCGCCATTTAATATAATATTAGGCAAACAAGCTGGTAATATTTTTGGTTCTAGTAATGTGCCATCAAAGTTAGCAATATAATCTACAGTACCTTGGTTTATTTCCTGTAATAGGATATTAGAATATTGTGATAAACGTGATTCTGTATAACGCATTGCAGCAAAAGATTTAGGATCATCAGGAGAACCCCAATTACCTTGACCTTCTATTAATGGATATCTATAAGAAAACGGTTGTGCCATTAACACCATTGCCTCATAACAAGCAACATCACCATGTGGGTGATATTTACCTATTACATCTCCAATAGTTCGTGCCGATTTTTTAAATTTTGCTATAGATTTTAAACCTAATTCAGACATTGCGTAAATTACTCTTCTTTGTACTGGTTTTAATCCATCACCAATATGTGGTAAAGCTCTATCCGAAATAACATATATAGAATAATTTAAGTAAGCATATTCTGCAAATTTATGTAATGGTATAGTTTTTTTTATATTGCTATTATTTTTATTCATACATTTAATTCTATTAATTTTATTTATAATTAATATATTAATTTTTTTATTTAAAAAAAAATATAAATATTTTTTATTGTTTTATTCTTAAAATCTGCTTAAATATTTATATAATATATAAAATTTTTATTTTTTATGCTTTTAATATTTATAAGGTTATTTTTATGGTTAAAAAAAATAATATTAATAATGAAAAATATGTAATTACTCCTAAAGAACTAAAATTAGAATTACCTTTAACATCAAAAATCTCAAGAGATATTTTTTATTCACGTCAAACTATCAATAATATTATAATTGGGAAAATTCCGAAAATATTAATTGTGTGTGGTCCTTGTTCAATACATAATATTGAAGAAACTATTACATATGCTCTCTCTCTAAAAGAGATTATGTCAAAACATAATGATACAATATATATTGTTATGCGTGTATATTTTGAAAAACCACGTACTATTACAGGTTGGAAAGGTTTAATTAATGATCCATATATTAATAAAACATATGATATAAATCATGGATTATATTTAGCTAGAAAATTATTATTAAAATTAGCATATAACAATATTGCTATTGCAACGGAAGTATTAGATCCAAATATTACACATTATTTAAGTGATTTAATCAGTTGGTGTGCTATTGGTGCACGTACCACAGAATCACAAATACACAGAGAGATTATATCGTCATTAAATATACCTACAGGTTTTAAAAATAATACCGATGGTAGTATTATAAGTGCCATTAATTCTATTAAATCATCTGGAAAAGAACATAATTTTATTACTATTAATCAAAATGGTCATGTTTGTATAAAAAAAACTACTGGTAATAAACATTGTCATATTATTTTACGTGGTGGTGTGAAACCTAACTATTATAGTAATGATGTCAAACAATGTGAACAACAATTAGTATTAATGGGATTAAAACCTAAAATTATGATAGATTGTAGTCATGGTAATTCTGGTAAAGATTATAAAAAACAAGAAATTGTAGTAGATTCTATTATCTCACAGATAAAAAATGGTAATACATCTATATTTGGATTAATGTTAGAAAGTTATATAAATGAAGGTAATCAAATAATAAACTCATATAATAAAATAAAATATGGTATTTCAATAACTGATGGATGTATTAATTTAAAAACAACAGAAAACATTTGTAATAAAATTGCATATGCATTAAAGCAAATACCTTTACGTTTTCTATTATAAAAAGATAATCTAATATGATTACAAAAGATATAAATAATCATAATATTGTAAATACACAATTAAAAATATTACGTAAAAAAATAGATGTTTTAGATAATAAATTACTAAATATTTTGGTACAACGTTTTGATATAGTTAAACAAGTAGGTGTAATTAAAAAAAAATATGGTTTGCCCATATATTATCCAGTAAGAGAAGCAAGTTTAATACATAAAAAAAAGAAAATAGCAAAAAATTTACAACTATCACAAAATTTTATTAAAAAAATATTACAAAACATAATTTATGAGTCTTATTTATATGAAAATATTATAGGTTTTAAAAAATTAAATATAAATTGTAAAACAATACTTATAATTGGTAAAGTATTTCATACAGGACATATATTAAAAAATATATTAAAATCTGCAAGTTATAATATTAAAATATTAGATGAATATTTTTGGAAAAAAAATAATTTTTATGATTATTTTATAGATATTGAAATGATTATTTTAAATATCTCTATCACATCATTAAATCTAGTATTAAAATACTTACCAAAATTATCTCATAAATGTATAATTGTAGATTTATCTCCTGTAAAAACTTTTTCAATAGAAAAAATTACTAAAAAACATTATGGTCCTGTATTAGGTTTATATCCTATTTTACATACTAATGTTACTATTTTAACAAAACAATATTTAATTTATACTCATGGACGTTTTTCTACAGTGTATTCTTGGTTTTTAGAACAAATTAAACTTAGTGGTTGCCAATTAATAAATGTTAAATATCATGATATCGACATGTATATTTTGCAATTACAATCTATAAAATATTTTAATGTTATTAGTATTAATAATTTTATTTTGAAATACAAAAAATATAATTTTTCACAAAATATACTTAAATTAACATATGTTACAGAGTTTTCTTTTTTTAAAAAGATTTTTTTAAGAGATAGAAAAATATTTAATGATTTAATAAAATATTCTGCTCATCATACTAATATTTTTCAAAAATATATTAAAAATTATCATGATTTATTATTACAATTAACTACAAAAAAAAAAAAATATACACCTAATATATTTAGAATAATACAACAGTATATTGTAAAAGCTTATAAAATATTTCATGTATAATTTATATTTATAAGAATATGATGTAAAATTATCGAATATTTTTTAAAAAACTTAACATAATCTTTTATGTTAAGTTTTATCTAAATATATAAAAAAAAAGAACTTAAAATTAAAAGTTCTTGTAAATTACATTAGTTAAATATAATATTTTTATTAATATTTTTTTTTACTTAATTAATAAATACACATATGATATATTATGTATCATGATAAAATATGAATATGAATATTATACGGGAACACATTGTTGTAAATAAAAATGATATTATTACAAGAATAGATGTTTTTATTGCCCAAAAAATACAACGTTTTTCTAGATCACAAATTAAACATTGGATATTAAATAATTATGTAAAGGTAAATCACTATATTGTAAATGTACCTAAAAAAAAATTATTCATGGTGATATTATTGATATTGATGCTTATGTTAAAACATATAATACTATATGGAAAGCCCAACCAATATCATTAAATATTGTTTATGAAGACCGTTATTTGTTAGTTATTAATAAAAATTCTAATTGTGTAGTACATCCTGGTAATAATAATTTAGAAAATACAGTATTTAATGCTTTATTGTATAAATATAGTTTTTTAAGAGATGTACCACGAGCTGGTATTATACATAGATTAGATAAAGACACAACTGGTTTAATGATAATAGCAAAGAATTTAATGACATATTATTTACTTAAACAATTATTAAAAAACCATAGAATCATTAGAATATATGAAGCTATTGTTTATAATAATATACATACTAATCAAATAATTAATTTTCCTATTAAGAAAAAATATATAAATAAAAAAATAAAAATGTTTGTACATCCTCAAGGAATACAAGCTATTACAAAAATTTTTGTACAACAGTGTCTACCAAATTTTACTTATTTAAAAGTACAATTATATACTGGTAGAACACACCAAATTCGTGTACATTTATCATATATAAAACATAGTATTATTGGAGATCCTCTATATAAACAACATCATAAAAAAAATACATTTATACAATCTATTTTACAACGTCAAGCTTTACATGCATCTTATTTAGAATTTTATCATCCTATTTATAATTTTAAAATAAATATAAAAAGCGATTTACCGCAAGATATAAAAAATATTTTACATATTTTACAAAAAACTTGATAATATTAATAGTTATTAAATATAATATAATTTACTATATCTAATGGATATTACTAAACAAGAATAGAATATTCTAATATTCTTACATATTAATTTTAATTGTATGAACAATTAAATAATGTTTTTTTAAACGAAAATTAATATTAACAATAACTTATAAAAGTTAACTTATGAAAGTATACATATCATGAATATAAAAAAATATATACTCTTATTAAATATGATTGTTGCTATGATTATTCCTAATGTAGTACAAGCTGCACACATACAACATAGACATAATACTACAAAATATACTCATACTATACCATTAAAAAAACATGCTAAAAAATTATATCTAAAGAAAGCTAAAACTATACAAAAAACAGAAATAATAGAATATTTTTCTTTTTTATGTCCTCGTTGTTATCGTTTTTTTCTTATGAATCAACATAATAATGTATTAAATAACAAATACAAAATTATACAATATCACATTAATTTAGTTGATTCAGAATTAAGCTTAATAGCAGGTTATAACTGGATTATGGCACAAGTATTAGGTGTAGAACAAAAAGTTATGAAACCTATATTTGAAGGCATACATAAAACACATACTATTCATGATTATGAAACCATGAAAAAAGTTTTTATTAAATATGCTGGTATTGATGAAGATATTTATGAAGCAACTTGGGATAATACACTTGTAAAAAATTTATTTGTACAACAAAATAATATACTCCAAAATTATGACATTAATAATTTACCTTCATTAATTGTTAAAAATAAAGTAGTGGATATTAGTAATATATTAGATCATTGTACAAAAAATAAAATATGTTTAAATAATATTGTAAAAATGGTAAAACGAGTATAGTTTTTAACCTTAATTTTTAAAATACTAAAACATTTTTAAATGATGATTTAACTATAAAATTATTTTATATGTTAAAAAAAAAAATAATTATAGATGGAACTTTAGTTTTATATCGTGCTTATTACGCTTTACCTTTATTATTTAATAATAAAGGTAAAGCGACTGGTGCTACATGTGGATTTATTAAAATTTTTAAAAAAATTATTCATATGTACTCAACTAATGACATAATAGTTATTTTTGATGCACCAGGTATAACATTTAGAAAAAAAATATTTACCAAATATAAAATACAACGTCAAAAAATACCTTATAATTTACGCATGCAAATTACACCTTTAAAAGATATTATTAAAGCCATGGGATATAAAGTAATATCCATTAATAATATTGAAGCAGATGATATTATTGGAACTATTACAACAATATTAACAAAAAAAAAATATGTTGTTTATATTTTTAGTTCTGATAAAGATTTAGCGCAATTAGTATCTAACACAGTATATTTAATAAATCCTATTAAATATAATATTTTAGGACCAAAAGAAATATATCAAAAATATGGTGTTTATCCTAAATTAATGAGTGATTTTTTAGCTTTATGCGGTGATAAAACTGATAATATTCCTGGTATACCAGGAATAGGTATAAAAACAAGCCAATTATTATTAAATAATTTCGGTAGTATTAAATATATTTATAGTAAAATATATAATCCCAATTATATGAATAATACAAAAATGCAAAATCTCAAATTAAAATTAATAATGTATCAAAAAGAAGTATTTTTATATCATAAATTAACAACTATTAATACTAATATTAATTTACAAGGCTATTATCCATAAGATTAATATGAAATTTTAAAGACATTCATAATATGAATGTATCCATATAATATATTGTAATATAAAAATTATTATAAATTTATTTTATTATAGTATTTTAAATTACAAATTATCTCTTAAAAAATTAACAAAATACATAATTATATTATTTATTTTTATATATAAATAAACATTATTTTTAATAACTAATTATTAATTTTTTTATTTTACAAAAGAAGTATAATCATTTAATGAGTATTAAATTAATTCTCATATATGTTTTAAAAAATAAGAATCATGTCATATCCTAAAAAAATATATAATATAAACAAACATTTTATTTATATTAGAAATAATATATTATTTTATTTATTGAGATTATAATATGGAGAAAATACGTAATATAGCTATATTAGCACATGTAGATCACGGTAAAACTACATTAATTGATAAATTATTAGAAGAATCTGATTCAGATCATATACATAAATCCATATTTACAACTAATAAAACACGTAAAATGGATACAAATGTTTTAGAACAAGAAAAAGGAATAACTATTGTTTCTAAACAAACTGCCATATTATGGCATAATTATACTATTAATATCATTGATACACCAGGACATGCTGATTTAAGTTCTGAAGTAGAACGTATTTTATCTATGGTCGATGCATTTTTATTAGTAGTTGATGCTGTAGAAGGACCTATGCCACAAACTACATTTGTAACTAAAAAAGCTCTAGAATATAAATTACAACCTATTATAATTATAAATAAAATTGATAGAAATATACATAGATCTAAATGGGTGCTAGAACAAATATTTGATCTATTTATTACTTTAGATGTTACTGAACAACAGTTAGATTTCCCTATTATTTATACATCTGCTATAAAAGGTATGTCAGGATACAATTTGCATAATATTAAAAATAATATGAATGCATTATATGAAACAATTATTAAATATACACCTGTACCGAAAGTTCATATACATGGTCCATTACAAATGCAGATTTCACAAATAATACGTGATCAGTATTTAGGTAATATTTGTATTGGTTTAATTAAACGAGGTACCATAAAAATTAATGATTTTTTTTCTGTCATAAGAGAACAAAAACAAAAAAAAATAATCAAAATATTATCTATAACACAAAATATAGGCTTAAAACAATATTATTTTAATCACATGTCTGCAGGAAATATTATTGGAATTTCTGGATTAGGTTTAGAAAACATTAATATTTTTGATACAATATGTGATAAAAATTATCATGAATCATTACCTTTATTAACAATTGATAGACCAAAAATTAATATGTATTTTCATACTAATAATTCACCTTTAGCAGGGACAGAAGGTAAGTATATAACCTCTATAAAATTATTTAAAAGAATATATCAAGAATGTTTATATAATATAGCATTAAAAATACAAACTACAGAACAAAATAATATTATAAAGATATCATCAA
Organism: Enterobacteriaceae endosymbiont of Macroplea appendiculata; assembly: GCF_012571605.1. Classification (GTDB taxonomy): domain Bacteria; phylum Pseudomonadota; class Gammaproteobacteria; order Enterobacterales; family Enterobacteriaceae. The sequence goes on from NZ_CP046220.1 coordinate 404,565, forward strand.
GAGGTATATTACAATTATTAATTCTTATAGAAAATATTCGTAGAGAAGGTTATGAATTATTAGTGTCCAAACCACAAATTATCGAACACATTAAAAATGGTAAAATCTTAGAACCATTTGAATTATTAATTATAGATATCCCAAAAAATATAAAAGGTAAAATAATTGCTTTTATTGGCTTAAAAGGCGCCATTATTAATAATATTACTTTAAAAAAAACAAATAATAGAATAATAATTGAAAGCATTATATCAAGTAGAGCTTTAATTGGATTTAGAACAGAGTTTTACAATATAACTTCTGGTACTGGAATTATGAATTCTTCTTTTAGTCATTATGATAATAAAAAGGATAATTTTAATAATAAAAGAAATTATGGAGTACTTATTTCCTATTGTACAGGATATGCTACTGCTTTTGCATTATCTCGTTTACAAGCTAGAGGAATTTTATTTATTAAACCAGGTGATAAAATATATGAAGGACAAATTGTTGGCATGCATAGCAAGATTAATGATTTAATTATTAATTGTTCAAATAATAAAAAATTAACTAATATGCGAGCTGCAGGAAAAGATAACAAAATTCCACTAATACCTAATAAACAAATATCTATGGAATTTGCTATAGATTTTATTAATGATGATGAATTAATAGAAATTACACCTTTATCTATTAGATTAAGAAAAAAAGTACTAAAAACATACAAAAACATTATTTAATTTACAATTTAACTTATAAGATAACATTCATATTATGGAGCTGGGGGGATTCGAACCCCCGTCCAAAAATATTACACTTTTCGAAACTACATGTTTAGTTTCATCATTATATTCAATATTATACACTGATGAACAAAGTTATATAATATCTTAGTCTATATTTTTAATATATAATTCTAGACATACTATATACGATCTCTTTGATGATATGACCCATATATTTATTCCGAAGAGCCAGTAATAAATTATAGGACTTTTACAGTTTTTAAGCTGCTAAAGCGTAGTTATTATTTTTTGCATTTATAATTATACAGTTTTTTTACAAGGCCTACTGTATCCCTTGACATGCTCTACAAGCTTTATAATTTTGTCGAATCCATTAATCAGCCCCAATGATTATTATATAATACATCTTGATTATTGTATATATTTTTTTTGTATACGTAATTTATTTATATTCCATTCTTTATATTTCAGTAAATTTCTTTTATCAATTTTATTTTTCCCTTTAGCAAGAGCTATATTAGTTTTACAAAAAGATCTATACCAATATAAACTAATTAATACAACAGTTAAATGTTGTTTATTAATATAATTTTTTATTAGTTCTATTTCTTTGGTGTGTAATAATAATTCTCTTTTGCGATTAATAGTATATTGATTATGATTACAACTTGTGATTAAAGGAGTAATATATGTATTAATTAAATAAATTTTATTATTAATAATATTTACATAACTATTATTAATAGTAATTTGACATGCACGTAAAGATTTTACTTCCCATCCTTGTAAAATAATACCGGTTTCTATATTTTTTTGAATAAAAAAATTATGATAAATTTTTTTATTTAAAATAATAATTTTTTTTTTATTCATATTAATAATATGACTTATATAAACTAATATTGTACATTATAATATATATTATTAGTATTATAAATAATAATATTATTACAAAGTTAAAGTAATTATAATTAGTAATTATAAATATAATAAAAATATTTTTATATAACTATAAAATAGTTATAGTAATATTACTATTTAGTAAATATTTTTGGAGTATAATATGAAAGATATTAATTTAAATAATACCATTTTAGAAAATTCTATATCATCAATATGTAACAAAAATAATATAAATAATGATGAAACACAAGATCCAGCAATAACATCATCTACTCATCATAATGATGAAACACAAGATCCAGCAATAACATCATCTACTCATCATAATGATGAAACACAACAAGACTTGAAAAATCAACATGAACAAGATCAATTCAAAATATTATTTTTACAAAATCAAATACAAGAATTAGAAAAAAAAATTATTCTTAATAAATTAAGGTCGCAAGCAGAAATAGATAATATAAAAAAAAGATCTATTTTAGATATGGAAAAAACATATAAATTTTCATTAGAAAAAATAATGGTAGAATTATTACCCATTATAGATACCTTAGAAAGAGCTATTATTTTAGAAAAAAATAATTGTTCATCTAAAATTATTGAAGGTATAACTTTAACATTAAAATTATTTATAAAAACGATTAGTAAGTTTGGAATAACAATTATTAATGAAACTAATGTACCATTTGATCCATTAAAACATCAAGCAATGTCAATTATACATTCTAATAATATACAAGAAAATTATGTTATAGAAATTATGCAAAAAGGATATATGTTACATGGTAGATTATTAAGACCTGCCATGGTCAGTATAGTACAAAAAAAATAATATAAATTTTATCTAATATATCGTAATATATTTGTTTATTAAAATAAATTTCATTATAAAATATTTAATAAAGGAATAGTGTATGTCTAAAATATGTTTTATAACAGGGAAAAAAACTATGAAAGGACATAATCGTTCTCATGCTATGAATGCAACTAAAAGAAAATTTTTCCCTAATTTACACTATCATAGATTTTGGGTACAAAAATATAATAAATTTATCAAATTACGTATTTCTGCTAAAGGATTACGACTTATTAATAAAAAAGGTATTGAGTCTATATTAGGTATATAGATTATGATATATACCATATTAAGGATGAAAATCTTAATTTATGTCAAAACGTTCTAGAATTATTATTAAATTATCTTCTACTGCAGGTACAGGACATTTTTATACAATAACAAAAAATAAAAAAAATTATTTAAAAAAAATTAATATAAAGAAATTTGATCCTAAAATAAGAAAACATGTTATATATAAAGAGACTAAAATTAGATAAAAATTATTTTTATATTTAAGTTTATTAGTAAGTAGTAAAATAATTTGTTTTTTCATCAATAATGTTATTACTTTTGCGTAATAACATTATTGATGATGTTAATAATAAATAATTAATACATAATAGAAATTATATATATTTATATTTTTTAAAATTGAAGATTCTTAAATCTTTTCTTAAAAAGTTCGACTCGTCCCTTAATGTCAATAATTTTTTGTTTTCCTGTATAAAATGGATGACACATATTACAAACATCTAAATGTAATTTTTTATTTAGAGTTGATTTAGTATGAATAATATTACTACAAGAACATTGTGCAATAATATCATGATATTGAGGATGAATATTTTGTTTCATGTTAAGTTTTTAATATATAAATATACTATATATACAAAAATATTATTTAGATTACAAGCATATTTTAAAATAAAATGATAAGATCATGAAAATTATTCAAGTAGTTTTTAATAGTGTTAAATTATATAAACCATATCATTATTTGTTAACTGATAGTGTTATAGTAAATATTGGTTGTAGAGTAATAGTACCTATCAAAAATAAAAAATATATAGGAATAGTAATATATAATGATAATAAAACTAATTTTGATATAAATAAATTAAAATATATTGATCAAGTTATAGATAAAAAATCATTATTTAATAAAAATATTTGGAAATTAGCAAAACAAATTTCTTTATATTATCAATATTCTTTTGGTAAAATTTTATTTAAAATATTAAATTATTTAACAGTTACTAATGTAGATAATAATATTGCTGATAATAATGTATGGTTATTAAACCATAAAATCGTAACTCCTGAATTAATACAATCATTAAAAAATAATAAACAAAAATTTGTACTTATTTTATTACAAAAACAACATATATTTTATAATCAAAGTATATATTATGGATTAAATAATCGTATTATGTTTGCTTTAGAAAAAAAAGGATGGTGTTTTTTACAGAAAACCAATATACATTTACATTATATACAAAAAAATAATATATTTAAAGAACAAAATAAAAAATATGTACATTATACAAAAAGTTATACTTTCAATATATGGACATTAAATAGTAGTTTACTATATTTTAATGAAATAATATTATATATGTCATATATTAAAAATATTTTATTATATAAAAAACAAATATTAGTTATTGTACCGAAAAAAAACTATATTTTTAATATATATAAATATTTTATGAAAATATTTAATGTAAATGTATGTTTATTTTATTCAACATTACCTACTAAACAAAAAAAAAACATATTATATAATATTAAACAGGGTAATAAAGCAATTATAATAGCTACTCCATCATCTATTTTTATAAAATTTTATCAATTAGGATTAATAATTCTTACAGAAGAACATGAATATACTTATAAACAAATGTATAATTGTAAATATAATTTTAAACATATAGCAATATTCAGAGCCAGAATAGAAAATATTCCCATTTGTTTATGTTCTAAAACATTCTGTTTAGAAACTATATATAATATAAATAATGGCAAATATAAAGTTTTATATAAAATTAATAATATTTATGATAATTTTTTAGTTAATATTATTAATCTTGAAAATACAATTGTAAAACATGGTATTTCTAAAAAATTATTAAATATTATATACATGCATATTCAAAAAAGAGAACAAATTATATTATATTGTACTCATCAAGGATATGCACAAACAGTATTATGTAATATATGCAAACAAACTATTAAATGTACAATATGCTGTAATAATTATATTTTTTATAAAAAAAAATATCAATTATATTGTAAAATTTGTAAATATACTATTAAAATGTTTAATATATGCCCTTATTGTCACACATCATATTATTTAGTTCCCATAGGTTCCGGTATAGAACAAATTACTGAATTTTTAAAAAGTATATTCCCTAAAACATATGTATTATGTATTACTGAATACAATTTAATTAAACAGGATACATTAGTTATTTACAATAAACCTATGATTATTATCACGTCTAAAATATTATATAAACGATATTTTTATTTTACAAATAATACATTATTATTATTTTTACAGACTGATTATATTTTTTTTTCTAATCATTTTCGTACTACAGAATATTTTTTTCAATATTTATTTAATATTTTAAATAATCATTTTATTAAAAATATTAATAAAACTATTATTTTACAAACAAATTATTATCATCATATCTTTTTTTATATTATGCTGAATAAAAATAAATATTTTTATTTAACAAAAATGCTTTTACAAGAAAGAAAGACTATGTTATTACCACCGTATAGTTATCAAATTATTATTATTTTTGAAACATGTAAAAAAAATATTTTATCAAATTATATCTTAACATTAATAAAAAATTTTGTATGTTTTACTAAAAATGATAAAAATTTTTTAATTATTGGACCTATTAATATACAAAAAAATTATAAAAAAATATTTTGCAAAAAAATAATTTTACAACACACAAGTAAAACACAATTAAAAAAAATTAAGCAAAATATTTTACTTGTAACTCAAAAAATAAAATATTTTAATTTTATTAAAATAATTATTGATGTAGATCCCATTTAATATACGTTATAAAATACATATATGGAACATTAATTTATGTCTAATTATAAAAGTTTTGATGTAATAGTTATAGGTGGGGGACATGCAGGCGCTGAGGCTGCTATGGCTAGTACACAGATGAAACAAAAAACACTACTAGTAACACAAAATATAGATACTATAGGATACATGTCTTGTAATCCTGCTATTGGTGGTATTGGTAAAGGACATTTAGTAAAAGAGATAGATGCACTAAATGGAATTATGGGTATAACAATTGATGATGCAGGTATTAATTTTAAAATATTAAATAAAAGTAAAGGTCCTGCTGTTCAAGCAACTCGTGTACAAGCTGATCGTGAATTATATCGTCGTACTATTAAGTATCATTTAGAACAACAAGAATTATTATTTATAATACAGCAAGAAGTAAAAAATATAATTATTAAAAATTATAAAGCACAAGGTATTATTCTTAATAATAATGATTATATTTATGCTAATGCAATAATTTTAACTAATGGTACTTTTTTAAATGGCAAAATATATATAGGTTTATATCATACTTTTCAAGGAGGGAGGATGAATGATCATTCTTCTACTAAATTAGCAGATTTCTTAAATACATTACCTTTGAAAAAAAACAGATTAAAAACAGGAACACCACCACGTATTAGTACAAAAAATATAGATTTTACCCATATGGATATACAAAAAAGTGATACACCTTTACCATATTTTTCATTTTTAAAAAATAAAAATTCATTTCTAAAACAATTACCATGCTACATCACATATACTAATCAACAAACACATAAAATTATTGCTGATAATATTATTCATAGTCCTATGTATAATGGGATTATTAATAGTCAAGGGCCAAGATATTGTCCTTCTCTTGAAGATAAAATTATTAAGTTTCCCGATAAACAACAGCATCAAATTTTTTTAGAACCAGAAGGATTACATAGTAATGAAATATATCCTAATGGGTTATCTACTAGTTTGCCTTTAAAAATACAATTACTTATTATTAATTCTATAAATGGTTTAGAAAATGCATATATTACACGTCCAGGATATGCTGTAGAATATGATTTTTATGATCCGCGAGGATTAAAACCTACTATGGAAAGTAAATATATCAAAGGATTATTTTTAGCAGGACAAATTAATGGTACTACAGGATATGAAGAAGCGGCATCTCAAGGATTATTAGCAGGAATAAATGCTGCATTATTTAATAATAATCAAGAATATTGGTATCCTCTCAGACATCAAGCATATATAGGTGTATTAATAGATGATTTATGTACTTTAGGTGTATCAGAACCATATCGTATGTTTACTTCAAGAGCAGAACATAGATTAATTTTAAGAGAGGATAATGCAGATATAAGATTAACAGAAATAGGTTATAAATTAGGTTTAGTAGATAATATACGTTGGGAAAATTTTAATAATAAATTAGAACAAATAGAAAAAGAAAAACAAATTTTAAAAAATACTTATATTTCTTATAAAGATATTAATATAACAAAAAAATTAAATTTACTACTACAACATAATTTATATAAAAATATAAATTGTATAGATTTATTAAAAAGGCCGGAAATTCATTATCATGATTTAATTCAATTAAATATTTTACAATCACATTTATTAAATACAGACATTATAAAATATATTGAAACAGAAATAAAATATAAAGGTTATATTAAAAGACAACAAGAACATATACAAAAACAAAAAAAACATGAACATACATTAATACCTACTAATATAAATTATAATCATATAAATGGTTTATGTAATGAAGCAATTGAAAAACTTAATACATATAGACCTTATACGATAGGACAAGCTTCTAGAATTGCTGGTGTATCTTCTGCTGATATTTCAATATTATTAATATATTTATTAAAAAATAATAAATATATATCCTAAAAAATAAAGAATTTTTATGTGTTGATATTAAATATCAATTGTTTAAAAAAATATCTTGCAAACAATAATATTTTTATATTTATTTTACATAAAAAAATAAGTTTGTAAATTATTTACAAACTTAAATTATAACTTAAATAATTTTTACAAATTATGTACGAGTTCATTAATAATCATGTTATAACTTATTTAAAATAATAATTTCAGTACATAGTTACATAAAAGATCATAATACAAAACATTTTTAGCATATTATTTATTTTATTTATAAAAATAAAATATTTTTTACATATAAATAAAATTTTATTTAATATGTTATAAACAATATTTATTTTTTAAATACTATTTAAATTTTAATTAATAAAAATATATTTATTAAATAACTTATTATTTAATATTTTTTTATAGTAATATTTTTGATAAATTACTATTTCTTTATTACGAAGAATATAACTGTATTACTATTACTAATTATATTAGTACTTAATTAGTAAATTATATATGTAATGTAACAAAATTAGTGACTATAATTTTTGAGTATAGTATATACATAACAAAAATATATTTTTGTTAATAAAAATTTTTCATGTTTTATATAACAAAAATATTATTTTAATAAATTTGATATAGGTATTTCATATGCATAATAAGATATATGTAATTAAAAAAAATAATCGTCCAGAAATTTTTAATTGGAATAAAATATATATAACATTATCTCGTGCCATGGTAGGTTTAACAAACATATCTATAGATAAAATTAAAAAACAATTTTTTTTACATTTTTATAATAATATGCATAGTACAATTATACAAGAAACTTTAATAAAAATTACAGCAGATTTTATTACAGAAAAAAATCCTGATTTTCAATATATGGCTGCAAGATTAAATATTTTCAATTTAAGGAAAAAAGCATATGGAAAATTTTTACCTCCTAAATTATATCAACATGTTAAATATATGGTTGATTTACATAAATATGATCCTATGTTATTAAAATATTTTTCTAAAAAAGAATTTCAATATATGGATGATAATATTATCCAACATGATCGTGATATGTTATTTACATATGTAGCAGTAAAACAATTAGAAAGTAAATATTTAGTACAAAATAGAATTACAGGAAAAATATATGAGAGTGCACAATTTCTTTATATATTAATTTCTGCATGTTTATTTGCTGAATATCATACTAATATAAGAATGGAATATATAAAAAATTTTTATCATGCTATTTCAACATTTAAAATTTCTTTACCTACTCCCATTATGTCTGGTGTACGCACATTAACTAAACAATTTAGTTCTTGTATTTTAATTGAATGTGGTGATAGTATTGATTCTATTAATGCTACTACAAGCACTATTTTAAAATATGTTTCACAAAAAGCAGGTATTGGTATTAATGCTGGTCGTATTCGTGCTGTCGGTAGTCCCATTAGAAATGGTGAAGCTTTTCATACTGGATGTATCCCATTTTATAAACATTTTCAAACTGCTATTAAATCCTGTTCACAAGGTGGGGTTAGAGGAGGAGCGGGAACATTATTTTATCCATTATGGCATTATGAAATTAATAATTTACTAGTTTTAAAAAATAACAAAGGTATAGAAGATAATAGAATTAGACATCTTGATTATGGTGTGCAAATTAATAAACTATTATATCAACGTTTAATTAACGGTATTGATATTACATTATTTAGTCCTTCAGATGTACCTGGATTATATGAAGCTTTTTTTACAGATCAAGAAAAATTTTCATTTTTATATCATTTTTATGAAAATAATAATAATATTAGAAAAAAAAGTGTTAATGCAACTAATTTATTTTCTTTAATGATGCGTGAAAGAACTTATACTGGAAGAATTTACATACAAAATGTAGATCATTGTAATTATCATTCTGCATTTAATGCTACAATAGCTCCAATCAAACAATCTAATTTATGTTTAGAAGTAACTTTACCTACAACAACACTAAATGATATTAATGATCCTAATGGTGAAATTGGTATATGTACATTAGCTGCATTTAATTTAGGAATGATAAAACAACTAAAAGAATTAAAATATTTATCTGATTTATTAGTAAGAGCTTTAAATAATTTACTTGATTATCAAGAATATTTGATAAAAGCAACAGAAAAATCAGCTTTAGGACGTAGATCTTTAGGTATTGGAGTAATTAATTTTGCATATTATTTAGCTAAAAATAATGTTCGTTATTCTGATAATAGCGCTAATAATTTAACTCATAAAACTTTTGAAGCAATACAATATTATCTATTATGTGCATCTAATCATTTAGCTAAAGAAGAAGGGGCATGTCCATTATTTAAAGAAACTAATTATTATAATGGAATATTACCTATTGATACTTATAAGAAAGATGTGGATGAATTACATTCAGAACCATTGCATTATCCATGGGAAAAATTAAGAAAAAAAATTATTAAATATGGTTTACGTAATTCCACATTAACTGCATTAATGCCATCTGAAACTTCCTCGCAAATATCTAATGCAACTAACGGTATTGAGCCTCCTAGAGGTTTAATTAGTATTAAGACATCAAAACATGGTACTTACAAACAAGTAGTCCCTGAATATCATTTATTAAAAAATAAATATGAATTAATTTGGGATATGCCTAATAATTATGGATATCTAAATCTTATTAGTTTAATGCAAAAGTTTATTGATCAATCTATTTCAACTAATTTAAATTATGATCCTAAACGTTTTAAAAATAATAAAATTACTATGCAACAACTTTTAAAAGACATATTAATAGCTTATAAATTAGGTATAAAAACTTTATATTATCAAAATACTAGAGATGGGGCAAAAGATGTACAAAATAAAGATATTATATTAGAAAATAATCATCATTGTATTAATGATACATGTATTATGTAATATAAAGAAATATTTTACTATTAAACCTTTTTGGATATAATTATGAGCTATACCACTTTTTCTAATAAAAAAAATAATCAATTAAACGAACCTATGTTTTTTGGACAAACAGTAAATATAGCACGTTATGATCAACAAAAACATTATATTTTTGAAAAATTAATTGAAAAACAATTAAGTTTTTTTTGGAGACCTGAAGAAATAGATATTTCTTATGATAAGATACATTATTCTAATTTACCTTCACATGAAAAACATATATTTATTAGTAATTTAAAATATCAAACATTATTAGATTCCATACAAGGTAGAAGTCCTAATATAGCATTATTGCCTTTGGTTTCTATACCTGAATTAGAAACATGGATAGAAACATGGTCATTTTTTGAAACTATACATTCTAGATCTTACACACATATTATTAGAAATATTATTAATGAACCATCATTAATATTTGATGATATTATAACAAATAAAAATATTATCTTACGCGCACAAGATATAATTAAATATTATGATGAATTAATAAATTCAACTTATTATTGGCATATGTTAGGAGAAGGTGTGCATTATATAAACAATAAAAAAATTATTATAGATTTATATCATTTAAAAAAAAAATTATATTTATGTTTAATGAATATTAATATTTTAGAAGCAATTAGATTTTATGTTAGTTTTGCATGTTCTTTTGCTTTTGCCGAACAAAAATTAATGGAAGGTAATGCTAAAATTATTCGATTAATTGCACGTGATGAATATTTACATTTATTAGGAACGCAATATATTTTAAATATTATGCATAAAGGTTTAGAAGATAAAGACATGATACATATCACAAAAAAATGCCAAAAACAATGTTATCATTTATTTTTAAATGCCGTAAAACAAGAACAAGAATGGGCACAATATTTATTTCAAGATCATTCAATAATTGGATTAAATAAAAATATATTATGTCAATATATTGAATATATTACTAATATTAGAATGAAAAATATTGGATTAGGAACACCGTTTAATATATCAAAAAATCCTATTCCATGGATTAATTCATGGTTAATATCAGATAATGTACAAATGGCTCCTCAGGAAGTAGAAGTTAGCTCATATTTAACAGGACAAATTGATGCTACTGTAAAAATTAAAGATTTCCAAAATTTTAAATTATAAATAATTTTGACTGTTATATGTTATAAATAACAGTCATTGATTATTTCGTATTTATATAACTAAATATATCAAAGAAAGTATAGACCCTAAGAATAATATTATAAATAATATTTTTTCTTTATTAGAAAATATAAGCATATTATTATTATACATTTTAGTTATTATTATTAATAATAATCCTGGTAGATATAAGATTAATGATAATAATAAATGCGTTATTCCAGAAGCATATAATAACCATAAACCATAAAAACAAGAACCTGTCCCAACAAAAAAATTTTTTATGTTAAAATTCTTATCTTTTAAAGATATTTTAAATAAATATGCGCCTACTAAAAAATATGGTATTAATATCATCTCAGATGCTAATGTTAGTAAATAATTATAATCTATATGCGTTAACCAAATTAATATTAAAAATATTTGCATACTGATATTTGTAAGCCATAATGAATATATTGGTATCTGTTTTTTATTTTGTTGAGCAAGTATTGGAGGAAACATTTTATGTTGTGCTGCTATTAAAGGTACTTCTGCAGCCATAATAGTCCAACTTAAATAAGCTCCGCATACTGATATAATTAATCCTAATATAATGAAAATATAACCTATATCACCAATAAATAATTGCATTAATCCAGCCATGGAAGGATTTCTCATATGTGATAAAGCTGATCTTGGCAATATGCCTAAAGATAATACAGTTGTTAATAAATATATACATAAAGCTATTATAATAGCTAGAAATGTCGCTTTTTGTATGTCTTCTTGTTTTTTTGCACGTGAAGACAATATAATTGCACCTTCAACACCAATAAACACCCATAAAGTAATTAACATAGTATTTTTAATTTGTGTAATAATGGGTAATGCTAAGTCTAAACCAATTAAATCTGTAATAAATATCTTATAACGAAATAATATAATTGCAAAAATCATAAAAATACTTAAAGGTAACAGTTTACATATAGTTGTAATTAAATTAATAACAGCAGCTGTTTGTGTACCCTGTAATAATAAAATGTGTATTAACCATAATAAAATTGATGAACTTAATAGTGCTTGCCAAGTATTACCATTACCAAAAATTATATGTTTATTATTATCAGTAAAAAAACTTAAAGATGCAAAAACAATTACTAAATAAGAAACATTAGCGATAACTGCACATAACCAATATCCCCAAGCAGAACAAAAACCTATTAATTCTCCAAAACCATCTCTTGCATAAGAAAAAATTCCTCCCTGTAAATGAGGTTTTAACTTATGTAATAATAACATGGATGTTGCTAAAAATAGTATACCTATACCAGTAATTATCCAGCCTATTATTAAAGCTATTGGACTAGCAACATAAGCCATATTTTGTGGTAAACTAAAAATACCAGCACCTAACATAGAACTTATTACTAAAGATGTTAATGACATTAAATTTAACTTTTTATTCAAAATAATTCCTTTCATATTTTAGTAAAATAATATTTTTAATAATTAAATGGGATTATCTATATCAATAAAATTTATATTAAGTTTATATTTTTTTTGTAACCATTGACCTAACATGATTATTCCTCCCTTTTCGGTAGCATGATGTCCTGCAGAGATAAAATGTATACCATATTCTTTTGCAATATGTAAATTCATTTCCGAAACTTCTCCTGTAAGAAAAACATCTACACCAAAATATGCAGCTTCTTCAAAAAATTTTTGGCCCGCACCACTACACCATGCTATAGTTTTAATATTTTTTTTTGCATTAAAATTAAAATGTAATGGAATACGATTTAATTTTTTTGTGATTTTTTGAATAAAATCATGTATATTCATATGTTTTGTTAAACAACCGTATAATACAAAAGGATTAATATTACCCATAATATTTATATCTAATATTTTAGATAAATAAAAATTATTACTTATATTTGGATTAATATCTAAAGGTAAATGCCAACTATATAAATTAATATTATTTTTTAGTAACGCATATAATCTATTTTTTTGCATACCTTTAATCATAAAAGTATTATTTTTCCAAAAAATACCATGATGAACAATAATAGCTTCTACTTGTGATGTAATAGCGATATTTAATAAATCTTTACATATACTTACTCCAGTAATAATGTTCTTTATATGTTTTACTCCTTCTACTTGTAACCCATTACATGCATAATCTTGTATATTTGTAAAATTTAATTTTTTGTTAATTTTATTTTCTAATTCAATATTATTTATCATTTTATTTTTTTAAAATTTCTATATAATGTATTATTTATAAATAGATTGTATATTCATAATATAATCTATTAGATGTTATATGTTTTTGTAACATAATAGATAAAAAATAAATAGTACCTTTTTACTTTTATATAAGATATCTATTCTTTTATAACGTTATTTTTTATATATCATAGGAATTATAATGTTTAAGTTTTTAAGTAAAAAATTATATAAAACATTTTCTAAAATTAAAAATTATGGACGATTAACAGAAACTAATATAAAAAATATATTAGATGAAATGTATCAAAATTTATTAGAAGCTGATGTTTCTTTAGTAGTAATACAATATTTTTTAAAAGATATTAAAAAACATATTATTGGAAAAAAAATTAATAATAGTTTTACTCCTGGACAAGAATTTTTAAAATTAGTTAAAGAAAGATTAACAGAACTATTAGGATCAGAACAAAATAATATTAATTTTGCAACAAAACCACCTGCTGTTATCATGTTTACAGGATTACAAGGAACTGGGAAAACAACTAGTACAATAAAACTAGCATATTTTTTGAAAAAAAAATATAATAAAAAAGTTATAGTAACATCATTAGATATTTATAGACCTGCAGCTTTAGAACAATTAAAAATTTTAGCAGAAAAAATTAAAATTGATTTTTATCAAATAAAACAGCATACTGATATAATACAAATCAGTAAATCAGTTTTACAACATGCTAAAATTTATTTATACGATATATTAATTGTAGATACAGCTGGAAGATTACATATTAATAATATTATGATGGAAGAGATAAAAAATATATATAATATTTTGAAACCTATAGAAAATTTATTTATTGTAGATTCTATGTTAGGACAAGATGCTATTATAAGCGCAAAAACATTTAATAATATTATACCTATTACAGGAATTTTTTTAACTAAAGTAGATAGTGACGCAAGAGGCGGAGCAGTATTATCAGTAAAATATATAATTAAAAAACCAATTAAATTTATAGGTAATGGAGAAAAAATTAATCAAATAGAAATTTTTCATGCAGAAACAATGGCACGAAAAATATTAGGTATGCGTAAAGAACTTCTTAATATTGATGAAATACAAAAAAAAATAGATTCTATAAAAAAACAACATTTGATAAAAAATTTCAATACAAAAAAAACATTAAGTTTATATGACTTTTTAATACAATTAGAACAAATTAAAAAATTCGGTAGCAATAATATTATGAATATTTTTCATAAACTTAATATTAATCAACAACAATATATCAATAATCCGATTATGAATATTATTCATGTTAAACAAGAAACAATAAATAATCTTAGAAATATTATTAATTCTATGACTAAATTAGAACAAAATAATATAGACATTTTAAATTTTTCTCGTAAAAAAAGAATATCTTTAGGAGCAGGTGTTGCTTTAAATACCATTAATACAATACTTAAACAATATTATCAAGTAAAAATATTAACTAAAAAAATTAAAAATAATAATAAAATAAAAAGTATGTTAAACAATATGACTAACTTTTTAAATAGAAAACATAAAAAATAAGGTATAGTAATATTATGTTAAAAATCCGTTTATCACGACAAGGTGTTAAAAAAAAACCCTGTTATAAAATTATTGTTGCAAACAGTAAAAAAGCTAGAGATGGTCGTTTTATAGAAAAAATAGGTTTTTATCAACCTTTTAATATTCAAAATAATATATTAATAAATACAAAAAGAATAAAATATTGGGTTTCACATGGTGCCATACTTTCTAAAAAAGTAAAATTTTTATTAAAATTAAAATAATTTTTTATATAATATAAAATGATAATTTTAGGTAAATTTGGATCTTTTTATGGTATTAAAGGATGGATTAAATTATTTTCTTATACAGAAAATCATGATAATATTTTTTTATATAAAAATATATTTATTTTAGATCAATTAAATAAAAAATATTACATCAAATTTTATAAATATATTTATAAAAAAAAATTCTATATTACTAGAATTAACATTGTTAATGATATTGTCAAAAATACATCTTTCAATTTAGTTAATAAAAATATTCTGATTCAATACAAAGATATTATTATATATAAAAAACCAAAAGAATATTATTGGTATGATATTATAAAATGTACAATTACTAATGTAGATAATAAACATTTAGGTGTTGTTACTAATATTATTACAACTGGTATACATGATATATTAGAAGTAAAACAATATAATCATCAAAAAAAAATATATATTCCCTTTATTATGCAACAAATAATTAAAAAAATAGATCTATTTAAAAAGATCATTATAGTTCATTGGTGAATAATTATTTAAATATTACAATTATGATGTGGATAGGTATAATAAGTTTATTTCCTAAAATGTTTGATGCTATTAAAAATTATGGTATTACCAGACAAGGAATAAAAAAAAAATTATTACAATTAGATTTTTGTAATCCTAGAGATTATGTAAATAATAAATATAAAATAGATGCACCAATATATGGTGGAGGAGGTATAATATTAAAACCAGAACCATTAATGAAAGCTATTAAAGAAATTAAAAAAAAAACAAAAAGTAAAAACATAAAAGTAATTTATTTGTCTCCCCAAGGGAAAAACATTAATATAAAATATATAAAGACTTTATTAAAATATGACTTTATTTTAATTTGTGGACGATATAAGGGTATAGATGAACGTGTAATACAATATTTTATAGATGAAGAAATTTCTATTGGTGACTATATTTTAAGCGGCGGAGAACTACCTGCAATGATTGTTATTGATGCTGTATCTAGGTTAATACCAGGAGTATTAAATAATATTGCATCTAATAAAACAGATTCTTTTTATAATAATGGATTATTAGATTGTCCTCATTATACACGTCCAGCAATAATCACAAATTATTCTCATGTTCCAGATATATTATTATCAGGTAATCATAAAAAAATAAATGATTGGAAGCTACAAAATTCTTTAGGTTATACATGGTTGAAAAGACCTGATTTATTAAATAAAAAAAAATTAAATGAAAAAGAAAAACATCTTTTAAAGATTTTTAAAAAAAATTTTTTTAATATTAAGTAAGAGGTAAACATGAATATTATTAATGAAATAAACCAACAATATATCAATAATAAAAAAAATATACCTGCTTTTAGAGTAGGAGATACATTAGTAGTACATTTATGGGTACTTGAAGGAAATAAAAAAAGAATTCAGTTATTTGAAGGTATAGTAATTGCAAAAAGTAATAAACATATCAATTCTTCTTTTACATTACGTAAAATGTCTCATGGAATTGGTGTAGAACGTGTCTTTCCTTTATATTCTAATATGATTCATACCATACATATTAAAAAACTAGGTTTAGTTAGAAAAGCAAAATTATATTTTTTACGTAAACTAACTGGGAAAGCAGCACGTATTAAAGAACGTTTAATTTAAAAAATAATACTATAAATTTTTAATACTATGCAATAACAATTTTTTCCTAATATTAGAATAACGTTTTATCTTTTGTTGCAATGTTTGAAAAAAGATATTGTAAGGACTAAAAATATATATTTTTTTTTTAGCTCTAGTTATAGCAGTATAAATTAATTCTCTATTTAATATAGAAGTAAATTTATTTGGTAAAATTAATGCAACATGATTAAATTCTGATCCTTGTGCTTTGTGTATAGTAATTGCATAAGATATTTCGTGCTCAGGTAACTCATTAATATTAATAAATTTATATTTATGATATGGTAATTGAAATATTATTTCAAGTTTTTTTTTTTTTTTATTCCATATCGTTATACCTATATCACCATTAAATAAATTTAATAAATGATTATTTTTAGTAATGATGATAGGTTTTCCTGGATACCACATTGATTTCATATAATATAAACTATGTTCTTGTTTAGAAAATATATTATCTAATTTATTATTAATTATACTAGTTCCGAATAAACTATTTTTAATAGCACATAAAATCTGATAATTTTTTAAATTATGAAAATAATTATCAATATTTTGTATGTCATTATAGTGTTTAATATAACAAAAATATTGTTTAAAATATATAATATGATTTTGAATCATATTATTATATGTTTCAATGTTATTGATATTAATATATTGGACGTCAAGATATTTATTAGTTAAAAAAATATCTTGTATATCTTTTATACGTTTTTTTTTAATAGATAGAGCTAATTTGTGTATACCTGAAGAATGTTTATAACGATAATTTTTTGTTAATGTATTAATACAATTACGAATATAACATGTTGTATTATTTTTGCTAGTCTTTATAGTAATCAATATAGTTGTTAAAAAATGATTATAAGCTTTAGTTATATTAAATTTTTTAAAATAACATATATCCTGTAATAAATAACCAGTATTTATTGGAGACAACTGATATTCATCTCCTAACAAAACTAAAGAACTATTTTTAGGTAGGCTATCTAAAATAATCGACATTAAATGTAAATCAATCATAGATGCTTCATCAACAATTAATAATTGTGTATTTAATTGATTTTGTTGATTAAATATAGTGGTTTTTTTATATATATTAATTTTAAAAAAATTATGTATGGTTGTAGCACTATGTGGTATTTGTTTAGCTTCTTCTGGAGTTATAACTGATATGGGTAATAAACTAAAAAACATATTTAATGATTCTGTTATTCTATTAGCAGCTTTACCTGTAAAGGCAATAACATTGATTATAATATTTTTTTTAATTTTTATAAAAGACAAAATAATTTTTGCTATAATGGTAGTTTTACCTGTACCCGGGGAACCTGTAATAATACTAATTCTATGCATTAAAGCTGTTATAATAGCTATTTTTTGCTGCATATTATCAATATCATAAAATATATTATTCAGATGATTTTTAATTTGTGTAATGTATTGCACACAATATTTATTGTTTAAAAAATGATTAATAATATTATTTTCTAATTTCCATATTCTATACATATAAAAACATTTATTTTCTAAGATGAAAGGTGTGATTTGTATTCCTTTACCATCACTAACAATATATGTATATGATAATAATTTTTTTTCCCAATTAATATTGTTAGAAAAAAATTTATTAATTTTATTTAATAAAGTTTTATTATCATGAAAAATTTTTTTTGGGTTTAATTGTGATATTGGTAAACATATATGACCATCTCGTATAAATTTACTTAAATACGATACAGCAAACATTAATTCTGGTTGTGTATGACTTATTAAAATATTTGCAAATTGTAAATCAATTTCTTGAAATAATTTACTTTGATTTAATAATTTTAAGAAACGATACATTTATTTTACCAAAATAAAAATATTTTAATTAAATAATAAATCTAATTTTTGGATGAGTTCTACTGATGGTTTATGCAACCAAATACCATGTTTATTTTTCATATTATTATTTATTCCTCGTAGATATAAATAAATTACAGCACCAAAATGTTTACTATAATTATAGTTATACATGTTATTTTTTAAATATTTGTGTAAAGCTAATGTATACAATTGATATTGTATGTCATAACGATTCCTACATATATCAGTTTCTATATTTTTATAATTATAGTAATTAATATTATAACCTAACCAGGTAGTTTTATAATCAATAATATAATATTTATCTTGCCATATACATACTAAATCCAGTATACCATTTAAAAATCCTTTAAAGTCTGGAAAACATATTGTTGATAGATTTGAAGAAATAATATCATATTTTTTAATAATATCATTAAATTGTATATCATAAATATTATTTTTTATTGTACAATAGAATTCAAATTCTACTTGTTTGTGTTCTTTTACAATTTGTTTTAATATAATTTTCTGGGGTCCTAATGGTGTATTAATTATATTATTTATCCAATTAGTTAACATTTTATGCCAAGAAATGTGAATATTATTTTTAAATAATTCTTTCTTAATAATATCATGAATATTACTATATTTTATAGTAACTTTTTCTAAAATTTTATGCATAAATATACCAATCTTTTTACCTACTAAAAAATTATGTTGTGTTTTTTTAATATATTTTTTTTGTGTTTGTAAAAAATAGAATGTATCAATAGGTTTTATATAAATTTTATTTTTATATTGTATTTGTTTTATTTTAGTAAAATTCATGATCTTTATAGTATTAAATTTATTTAAATTATTTTTTTGTTCTAAAACATCATATTGATATATTAAAATATGAGGTTTACTAATTTTATTAACTATAAACATCTTATAATTTAAGATAACTATTTTAATATCATTAGTGATTAATTGTTTTATATTGTTATATAAAATATTTTTATCATTATTTTTATTTTTTAATAAATACTGTAAAGAATTAAAATATTTTATATATTTATGATATTTATTATATTGATAAAACTGTATATTAGCTAAACCAATATTACAAGTAAAAATAGATCTAGTAATAGATACATACAATAATCTTAAATTTTCTGATAGTGATTCTTGTAAAGCATATTGAATATTTTCTTGATTTTTATGAAAATCAATGTTTTTTTTATAAGTAATAGGATCATGATAAACAATAACTTCAGAATTCATTACATCAATAAAATTACAAACAATAAAAGGCAACCATACAATATTAAATTGTAAACCTTTAGATTGATGAATAGTCATAATTCTTATATGATTATTTTCATCATATTGTTTAGGTAAACATACTATATTTTTAGAATTTGGATATATAATTTGTTTTGTTATCCATTGAATTAAAATTTTTATATGAGTAGTTTTTTTAAATTTTGTTTGTATATATTCCCCTATAAATAATATATTTTTAATTTGTTGTTCATTATATAAGCAAATAATATTAATTTTTTTTAAAATATTTTCCTTGAGAAAAAAATATTTTAACATATATAAAATACCTTTTTGTTGCCACATTTCTTTATATATAGAAAATTGTCGCATAATTTTTAATAAAAAATTATTTTTATTATTCACATCGAAATTTTGTAATGACGTTGTAAATAAGGAATGATTTAATATATGCATAACAGATTTTATATCATATGGTTCTGCAATAGCTTTTAAAAGTAAAACTAGTTCTTTAGCTTCTATATTTTGAAAAATATTATTTTGTTCAGATAAATATATAGATAATATATTAAATTTTATTAGTTCCTTTTGTATAATATATGCTTCATATTTATTACGTACTATGATTACAATATCAGTTATATGAATTTTTCTTTTTTTTTTATTTAAAATAATATAATTATCATGTAATAAAGTTGTATAGATATTTTCAGCACAGATATATGCAATTTTTTGTTTGAAACACATATTATTATATTCATGTAAATCAAACCAAAATGTGATACCTGGTTGTATCTTATCATTTATTATTAAATTATAATTATATTTTTCCTGTGCATATTTAAGAGGTTGAAAATGTATGTTTTTAAGTAAAAAAGGATTAGATCTATTCATAAATAAATTATTAATACTATTAGTCATAGTACTTGATGAACGCCAATTATATTGTAATGTATAACAATACTGGATTTTTTGTTTAGCTCGTAAATATGTAAATACATCAGCATTTCTAAATGCATAAATAGATTGTTTAGGATCGCCAATATAAATTATTAAACTATTATGTATATTATTTAAATAAATTGTTTGAAAAATATTATATTGTTCTATACTAGTATCTTGAAATTCATCTAATAAAACAACAGGATATTGTTTTTGAATATCTTGGGCAATTGATATGCCTAAAGTACTATTTAAACGTTTTAACAAAATATTTAGTAAATCATCAAAACTAATTTTTTTTGTTTTTGTTTTTTTAATTTTGAGAAAATTATATACATATTTTACTACTTGAAATAAAATTAAATGTTTTAAACTTACTATTTTATTTAAAAAAACATCTATTTTTGTAAATAAAATATGTTTCGGAGGATATTTAATACTATGTAAAATTAAGTTTTTTTGTGAAAATTTTTTTAATTTTATAGGGTAACTATTATCTAATGTATTTGTAATAGTCCATATATTAATTTCTGTAATCCAGTTCATTAATGAACGTTTATTATATAAATATTTATTTATATCACTATCATGTATAATATGTAATATATTTTTATAATATAATTGCCATGTTTTTTTTATAATATTAATATAATTAATATTTTTTTGAAATTGTTGAGTAAAATTAACATTATGTATATTAAATTTAATATTTGAATTTTTATAATGAAAAAAAAATGGTAATATAGATTGTAATAAGTTTTTTGGTGTTTGGAATTTTTGAAAAAATATTTTTACAATATGCATGGGTAAAGACTGAATATGTTCGTTCCAAAATTGTGTAATAGCTTGATTAATCCAATATAATTCTAATTCATTATTCATAATAGTAATTACATTATGTGTAATATCATAACTTTTAAAATTTAAAATTTTTTGACAAAATGAATGAATTGTATAAATAGATGCTTTATGTATATTTTTAGTTGCTTGTAATAAAATTTTTTGAGCTTGTATTAAATCTTTAATTTCTGATAAAAGTATATTAATCATTTGATACTTACTTGACCTATTAATGCAAGCACGTAATAAAATTTGTATACTATGAACAATTTTTTTATATAAATCACAAGCAGCTATTTCAGTAAAAGTTACGACTAAAATGTTTTGTACAGTTAAAGGTATAGAATATAGTTTTGGTTTATATAAACCTAATAACAATCTTAAATAAACAATGATAATTGTAAATGTTTTACCTGTTCCAGCAGATGCTTCGATTAAATATTGACCTTGTAAATGTATTTTATATGGATTAAATTCTTGAGTTAATAATATCGGTAATTTCATAATTATATTAAATAATTTTATTGTATTTTAAAACATAATATATCTAATAACCATGTTATTATAATGTTTTGTATATCTAAAAATTTTTTTGGTTGTATATCAAAATTTATTTTTTGAAAATATAAATCATTTTTTTCACTAAAAAAATTTTTTTCCCAATAATAAAAAAATTTTTTTTTAGCTTGTTTTTGCATAATACTACTATAATCAATACCATTAATATTGGTATTATAACAAACATTTATCCAAGACCAAGAACTTCTCATAGGTAAAATTATTGGATTATTTATTCCTATAATATATCCTTTAATATATTTATTTAATAAATTTAATGCAGTATTATAAGGTATATATCTAAAATTATATTGAGTATCTTTAAAACCTATAATTTTAGCACTATGTATATTACTATCACACACACATAATATTAAATACTTAATCCAAAAAGCCATAATAGATTTAATATCTAAATATTTTGGTTGAAATTCTAGTAATGTATTATTACTATATAAGTATTTTATTTTACCATATAATATTATATTATCAAAATTTAAATGAACTTTTTTGCTTATAATATTATGTTGTTGATAATTATAATATTTATGATATATAACAGATATTTTGTGTACAGTTTCTAACCACCATATTTTATTATAATTACCAAAAGGCAATAAACCATGATTTAAGTAATATTTATATAATGTCATAATACTACCATGATTAATAAATGTGTTAAATATATCTTTATTAATTATATATTTTTGTAAATAATTAATATTAAAAGATTGTATCTGAAAATCTTTTCTATCATTAATATTTTGTAAATATATTCCTAATCTTTGATTAAAAAAACCTTTTAGAGGATGTCGCCAAAAATTAATGAAATTACAAATACTAATATTATTTATGTCAAGTATTTTAAATTTTAAATTTAACTTATTTGTCTGTATAATATTCTTTGTAATATTAAATTTTTTATATGATATATAATGTATAATATTATTATGTAAAACAAAATTATTATGTATATATGTAATTAATGTTTGTATGGTATTAGAGATATTTTGATGTTCTAAAGGTTGTGACACGTAACTAATATATAATTTGTGTTTAGTGAGTGTTAATAATTTTAAAAATATATATTGATCTATATTTTTATTACTATTTTGTTTTAAATAATTATTTAATAAGCTGAATTGAATATCATATGTTTTACGGGGGAAATATTCTTCATTCATACCTATTAAAATATATATTTTAGTTGGTTTGATAAAAAAATTATTTAAATTACAAAAATTAATTTTATTAATTCTAAAAGATTTATAATCTTGTGTTTTAAATATATAATTAATAAGATTTATAATCATAAAAATGTCAACTTTATTTTTATATTGAGCATATATACCATATTGTATACATTTTTGGATTTTATTAAAAAACTTATATATTTGTATATTATAAAAAGTTTTTTTCGGAAAAAAATCTAAATATAATTTTTGTAAAATATTAATCCATTTTGTTAAAAAATATGATTTTTGTAAAAATTTTTTCCATTTATATAAAAGAAATAATAATTTTGTAAATTTTCCTAATATAATACCAGTAATATTATCTACACCAGGATATGGAAGAATATTATTCCATATTTGTTGTGTATTACCTAAAACATATCCAACATATAAACGTTGTAATGCTAAAGTCCAAGTATATTGATTTTTTAATAAATCAAAATTTTTAATATTACATAAGTTTATATCATATCTAATATCCATATTTTGAATCCAGTAATATAAATATTCTATTTCTGTATCTTTAATATCTAATTTATTTAAAATATATTTATTATTTAATAATAAATATATTTTATTAGGAGTAACATTTTGATGCATTAATTGTAATAAATATAAAAATATGCTAATGATATTTATATTTAGAAAATTAAATGGAGTTTTAATATTAATAGGCATATTTTTTTCACAAAATAAATCTTGAATTAATGGTGCATATAATTCTAACTTAGGAGATATAACCATAATATCATGAAGTAAATAATTATTATGTTTATTCAAAATATTCATAATATTCTGATATAACAACGTTATTTCAGTTTGAATACTTTCACAAGAAAAAATCTGTATAGAAGTATCTATTTTCTGTATTTTTTTTTTACATGCTGTATTATCAGTAACATACAAAATATCTTTTTGTATTGTAGTTAATAAATTATGATCCTCTATAGATACAAAAGCATCAATATCTCTTGCAGAAATATCTAAGTATATATGTTGCATATATAATTCATATTTACCAAATTTATTTAATAAACTATTATCATTTAAGAAATTCCAATAATATTGGCATGGATGATAACAAAATAAATGTATTTCAAGTTGTTTTTCAAATAATTGTAATATTTTTATATAAATATAAGGAATATTATATATTTCAAAAATAAATATTTTAGTATCTAGTAAATCTAATTTACATGTATTTTGTGTTTTTAAAAAATAATATAAATTTCCATAATGCCATAGCTTTGTTTGTAATGTGTTTATATAATATTGCGTAATACTGTACCACAATTTAGATTGCCAAATTTCATTTTTATTATTATGAGTATAATTTGGTTGCTCCCAGAGAATTAATAATTCTGGTTTATATTTTTGATATTGATCAAATATATTAGCAATATGTATAGCAATATCCAAATTAGAATATAAATATTTCATTTTATGAAAATATTTTTTTAAAAACAAAAACTCTGGTAAATGAATTAATTTTGGTATTAAATACATGATAGGCCAAATAATAGAATATTTATTTAAAAAAATATTATTACCTCTGGTTAAGAAAGTAAGAGTTTTTTTTATAATATCCATTATAAATATATCTATGGTGGAATAACTAATATTGGCATGTATTTTTATACTATTTATTAAATATAATTTGAATTCAGTAATATTATTTTTATTATTAATCAATATCTTTTTTGATTTTAATATATTAGTTTTATTACAATTTAAAAGTTGTAATTCTAATATTTTAAATAAAGTGTTCATTTTATTCGATTTATATATCGTAAACATGATTAAATATCAAACATTATCCTTCTAAAATTATTTTCTTCATAAAAAAATTATAATTTATGTATATAAATAAATATAATATATATTACTCTATATAATTAAAATAAAAATAGATAATAAATATCTAATTTAGATTTGATGTAAAATTTAAATTATTATTTTTTTATAAAGGATACTATGTATATATATAATGAAGAAAATTTAATGATTAAAGCTAAATTAATTATAGGATATAATATTATGGAAATAGCAAAATCATTAAATTATTGTCTTCCTAAACTTATGAAATATAACACAGGATGTATAGGAAAATTAATAGAATATTATTTTTTTGATACACATATTAATAATCAATTTAATCAAGATATTCCTTATCTGGGCATAGAAATTAAAACAGTAACAATTAATCCAAATAAACAAGTATTATATGATAGTTATATTTGTTCGTGTACATTATTAACACAAAATGTTATTTGGGAAAAAAATAATATTAGTCAGAAAATATCTAAAATATTATGGATGCCTATTATAACATATAATAGTAAAACACCTATATTAAATAGAATTATTGGTACTCCAGTATTATGGCAACCAACTTTATATGAAAAAACTATTTTAAAATATGATTGGACAAATATTATACATTTATTAATTATGGGATATACACAAGATTTAAATGAATATAATGGATATATTTTAAAAATAAAAAATAAATCTAAAAAAAATATCAAAACCAAAATTATAGATCAAAATGGCAATATTATTTTTACTGTACCTAAAGCATTTTATTTTAAACGTCATTTTATAACATCAATTATTTAATTTATATAATTTACCTATATTATTTCTAAATTAATTAGTTCTTTCATATGTTGTTGACGACGAATTTGTGTGATTTTGTTGTTATCTATAAGGATCTCAGGTATTAATGGTCTACTATTATAATTAGATGACATAGAAGCACCATAAGCACCAGTATCATGAATGATTAAATAATCATATAACTTGATATTAATAGATAATAAACAAGTAGTGAGTTTACCGTGACTATTTTGAGTAAACACATCTCCAGCTTCACATAATGGCCCTGCTATAATTGTAGGAATTTTATTATCTTGTGATAAATCTATTCCTGTAGATGAAATAGCTGAAATATGATGATAACTACCATATAAAACAGGTCTACTAAAATCATTAAAACCAATATTTACTAATATAAATCTTGTGTTTTGAATAAATTTAATAGCATAAATTTGTGCAATTAATATTCCTGATTCAGCTACTAAAAATCTACCTGGCTCTATTTCTAACTGTATATCAGTATGAAAATACTGACTAATTAATTTTCTAGTATTGTTCCATAAATAAAAATAATGGTCTATATTTATAGATTCATCATGTATATTATAGGGTATCGATAACCCCCCTCCTGCTGAAATAGCATGTATTTTAGGCATATATTTTTGAGTCACATTATATAACATAGCATTACATACTTTTTTTAAGTGTTTATAATTTACACCAGAACCGATATGCATATGTATGCCAATTAAATTAAAATGATATTTTTTTATTATTTGAATAGTTTGTTCTATATCAGAATACCATATACCATGTTTACTATATATACCTCCTGTATTTGTTTTTTTATTATGTCCATATCCAAAACCAGGATTAATACGTAACCATATATTATGTTTTTTTTTCAATTGTCCTAATTGATGTAACATATCTATAGATCCAATATTAATGGGAATATTTAATTCTATAATTTTTTTTAATGTATTATTTTCTAATATATCTGCAGTAAATAAAATATCATGATGCGGATCATACCCAGCATATAATGCTCTTTCAATTTCTCCTAAAGAAACAGCATCTATTTTAATATTATTTTGTCTTATTAATTTTAAAATATTAATATTAGAGCATGATTTTTGTGCGAATCTAATAATATCAAATTTTTTTAATTTTGATATTTGTTTTCTAATGTTATCTGCACAATATACCCAACATGGAGTATTATATTTTTTAATAATTGATAATATAAGTTTATTAGATAAACAATTTTTATTATGTTTTGGATCAAAAATTTTCATCATAAAATAAAAACTCTATAAATTTAAATAACATTATTTTTAATAAATAAAAATAATTATCTATACTAATGAAATAATATTCAAAATATTAACATATATTTTTACATAAATAAAAATATATTATATTTTGTAAAAGATATTTTTCTGTTTTAAAAAATATTTTTAAAAATATAAATATATGTTATATATGAATATATACAATAAATTATATGTTAAAATAATCTTATGAAATATCATTTAATCTTAGGTTATTAGATAATATTGTAAAATATGATTTTAATCATATAATAATATTTCAATAAATTACAATTTAGGAAACAATAATGTTACAAAAAGAAGTGATAATTAGTAATGAACATGGATTACATACTAGACCAGCAGCATTATTTGTTAAAGAAGCTAAAAATTTTATTTCTGAAATTACTATTACATCTAATAATGTTACAGTAAATGCAAAAAGTTTATTTAAAATTCAAACGTTAGGATTATCTAAAGGAACAGTTATTATGTTAACTGCTTCAGGTATAGATGAGAAACAAGCAATTATACATTTAGTACATATTATAAAAAATTTATAACATATATTTACTTTTTATAAAATAAAATTTAATTTTAATTAGTGATAGTTATTATATCTTTTATATATACTTAATAATAATGTTAAATTATATAAACATTGAGGTAATATTTATGATTTCAGGAATTTTAGCTTCTCCTGGTATTGCTTTTGGTAAAGCTTTTTTGTTAAAAATAGAAGATATTATTATTCATAAAAAAAAAATTGATAAAAAATATGTTGATATAGAAATTAATAAATTTTTTTATGGGCAAAAAAAATCTATAAAACAGTTACAAAGTATAAAAGAACATGAAATAAAATTTAATACTGAGAAAGAATCTATACTGGAAGGACATATAGTATTATTACAAGACATCGAAATGTCTAAAGATGTTATTATGTTAATAAAAGAAAATTTGTTTTCTGCAGCATATGCAGTAGATAGTATTATGCAAAAACAAATTAAATCATTACAAAATATTAATGATGCATATTTGAAAGAAAGAATTAGTGATATTAGAGATATTAGCCATAGATTAATCAAAAATATCTTAAATATGAGTATGAATGATTTAAATATTCTTGATAATGAAGTTATTTTAATTGCTAAAGATTTAACTCCTTCAGAAACAGTACAATTAAATACAAAAAAAATTTTAGGTTTTATTACTGATTTAGGTAGCCAAACATCACATACTGCTATTATGGCACGTTTACTAGATATCCCGGCAATTGTTGGTACTGGTAATATTACTCAAATAGTCAAAAATAATGATTATATTATTTTAGATGGCATTTCTAATCATATTCATGTTAATCCTAAAGAAAAAACTATTACTACTTTAAAACAAAAATACAAGAAATACATTTTAGAAAAAAAAAAATTAATACAATTAAGTATTGTTCCTGCTTATACTAAAGATAATTATACAATTAAAGTTTGTGCTAATATTAGTACAATAGAAGATTTACAAAAAGCAAAAAATCATGGTGCGGAAGGTATAGGTTTATATAGAACAGAATTTTTATTCATGAATCGTAATTCTTTGCCTAGTGAAGAAGAACAATTTAATACATATAAACAAATGGCATCTAATATGCCAAATAAAACAATTATCATTAGAACATTAGATGTTGGTGGTGATAAAAATATACCATATATGAATTTACCTAAAGAAGATAACCCTTTTTTAGGTTGGCGTGCTATTAGAATTACAATGGACCGTATAAACATTTTACATACTCAATTACGAGCAATATTGAGAGCTTCTATATTTGGACAATTATGTATTATGTTCCCTATGATTATTTCTATAGAAGAAATACTATTTTTAAAAAAAGAATTACAATTTTTAAAAAAACAGTTATATTACGAACAAAAACCAATACAACATAATATACAAATAGGTATTATGATAGAAACACCAGCAGCAGCCATTATTGCTCATCATTTGATAAAAGAAATTGATTTTTTTAGTATAGGTACTAACGATTTAATACAATATACATTAGCTGTAGATCGTGGTAACGATTTAATTTCACATTTATATAATCCTATACATCCTGCACTTTTATTTTTAATCAAAAATATAATCGATGCTTCACATTCTGAAGGGAAATGGACTGGTATGTGTGGCGAATTAGCTAGTAATGAAAAATTTATTCCAATATTATTAGGTATGGGGTTAGATGAAATTAGTATGAATGCTGCTTCTATACCAAAAATTAAAAATATTATTCGTAATACTAATATGAGCGATGCTAAAATTTTAGTAAAAAATATTTTAACATCAAATACTATGAAAAAAATCAATCAATTTATTATTAAATATTATAAAAAATAATAAATATATTTTAGAGGATTCAGTTATGATAATTTTTACAAATTTTTTTAAAAAAAAACAGACGCAAATAAAAAATAATTATATAAAAATTTTTGCACCTATTTCAGGAACTATCGAAAATATTGAAAATGTACCTGATACTGTATTTTCTGATAAAATCATTGGTGATGGCATAGCAATTAATCCTACTAGTAATATATTAGTATCACCAGTAGATGGTATTATTGGGAAGATTTTTGACACAAATCATGCATTTTCAATTCTTATAGATAATGATATAGAACTATTTGTACATTTCGGTATTGATACTGTTAATTTACAAGGTAAAGGTTTTAAAAGAATATTTAGTACATGTAAAACTAATAATGTAAAAAAAGGAGAACCAATAATAGAATTAGATTTAGATTTTTTACGAAAAAATGCTAAATCAATATTAACACCAGTAGTTATTTCTAATATAGAAGATATCAAAAAAATTGATAAATACACTAATCAAGTTCGAGCTGGTATCGATCCAATATTAAAAATATATAAGTAAATTTTTATTACTAAAAATTAACATTTTTTAATATTTTATCTATATAAGAATAACCTAATTATTCTAACGTTAATGTTTAACATAAAGATAATACTATTATCTGTATAAATTATTAGTTATCATTATAAATATTAATGTTTAACTAAGATCAAGATAATAACTATGTGTAATAGCTACAGCTAAAGCATCTGCTGCATCTGTTTTTAATGTTATTGATAATATATTTAACATCATACATACCATATTACATATATGTTGTTTATTTGCTCCACCAGAACCACCTACAATCATTTTTATTTGTGTTGTAGCATATTCAGAAATAGATAAATTATGATTGACTGCTGATACTATAACAGCTCCACTAGCATAATTTAATTTTAAAGATGAACTAATATTTCTAGCAACGAAAACTTTTTCTATGGCGCAATACTGCGGTCTAAATACATTAATAATATGACTAATTTTAGAGTAAATAATTTTTAAACGCATATAAAAATTATTAATCTTTGTTTCAATACAGCCGCTATGAATATAAATTAATTTTGTTTTTTGTTTTTTTATTAAACCATAACCAGTTATTCTAGAACCAGGATCAATACCTAATATAATAGACATTTTTTTCTTCTTTTTATAAAAAATTACTATATATAAATTGCATTATGATAAATTTTTTTTATATCAACATTAGATTTTAAATTATATATAATAGATATTAATTTTTGTTTGATATTATCGTTTATATGATATTTAATATATGGTATTGTTACAAATTTTATTTCTGATGGTTGTATCGCAAATTTTTTTGATAATATTAATATATCTTTATATTTTTGCTTAGAAAAAAAAATTTCAATAACATTTTTATTGAAAATTATATCATTTGGCATTAATTGTTCAGCTATATCAATAATACAATCCATATTATTATTGATAATATATATTAAGGATACTTGTTGTTGAAAAATATAATGATTAACACTATAATTACATATTATGCCATGATACTTATCTAATATACTACGTATAAAATTTATAGTACGATTTTTATTGTTTGTTAAACATTGTATCATTAATGTAATACGATCAATCATACCATAATATATGAGATAATTTACATTATGATGAATATATTTACGATTGTATCGTTGATGATATTTTGTTATTATTTTATTAATTGTAACACGTTTCATATTATATGATAATGCTTTATTAACTACTAATTTTAACTTATTATTATCATATATATTCGCATTATTATTATCTTTAACTACTGAATGTAGTTCTCTTATAATTTTAGAAAATTTTTTATCTTTTTTTGCATCTTGATAAGCTTTACGGTAACGTGTATTAGACCATTTACTATGTCCAGACATATAAAAATATTCCTTGTTATATATTTCCTAAGCCTAATTCTAATAAAATTTTTTTATTTACTTTATGTGGAGCATTAGTTAATAGGCATGTTGCAGAAGTTGTTTTAGGAAAAGCAATGACATCTTTAATATTTGTTGTACGTACTAATAACATAACTAATCTATCCAAACCAAGTGCGATACCAATATGTGGTGGTGCACCAAATTGTAATGCTTTTAAAAAAAAACCAAAATTATTTTCTTGTATATCATTATTTAATTTTAATATGTCAAAAATTATTTTTTGTATTTTATAATTATTAATTCTTAAAGAACCACTACCAATTTCATAACCATTAATAACTAGATCATAAGAATCTGATAATATATTTTCTGGTTGTGATATTAACTTCGTAATATCATAATTTTTAGGTGCTGTAAAAGGATGATTAGTAGATATCAAGTGACCTTCTTGATTTTTAGTAAATAAAGGAAAATCAATAACCCATAATGGATACCAACTATCATTATTAATAATGTTAAAATCATTTCCTAATAATGTTCTTAACATTCCCATGGAACTAATATTACCATTATATTTATTAGTACCAATAAAGATAATATCTTTTTCACGTAAATTTAAAAAATGTATAATATATTTTTGATGAATTTTAATATATTCTAAACTGTTTATCCCATCTTTATCACTATTAAACATAATATTGTTCAAACCAGAATGACTAACTTGCAAAATATTTAAATCTTTCGTATTATATTGACTTATATATAAATTATATTTATGTAAGTTATGCAAAGATTTTGTTGTACAGTATTGTTGTTTAATTATAATAACAACAAAATTAGGTTGATATATTTTTATATTATGTTTAATAAAAATTTCAGATAAATTAATTAGTTTTAAATGATTTCTTAAATCAGGTTTGTCAGTCCCATAATCAGACATAGCTTTTTGAAAAGTAAGAACATGAAATTTATTTAATTTAATATTAATGATTTTTTTCCATAAATATATGATCATTAATTCTATAAAACTTCTAAAATTTTTAGATTCAACAAAAGACATTTCAATATCTATTTGTGTAAATTCAGGTTGTCTATCTGAACGTAGATCTTCATCACGAAAACATTTAGCAAATTGGTAATAACGATCTAATCCTGAAATCATTAATAATTGTTTAAATATTTGTGGTGACTGTGGTAACGCATAAAAACATTTTTTATGTATACGACTGGGTACTAAGTAATCTCTTGAACCTTCTGGAGTAAAATTAGTAAGAATAGGAGTTTCAATATTTAAAAAATTATTTTTTTCTAAAAATATTCTAATAATACTCATTATCTTTGATCTAGTTTTAATAATATGAATCATTTTTTCTTGTCTAAGATCTAAAAATCTATACTTTAATCTGTTTTCTTCTATATTAATATGATTATTATCTATAGGTAAATTTTTAGATTTATTTAAAATGATAAGTTTTGACACAATAATTTCAAGATGACCTGTAATAATTTTTGGATTAATATTTTTGCGTTTTACTACTTTACCAGTAATTTTTACACAAAAATTATTACGTAATGTTTTTGCAAGTTTATATGTTTCATTATATCTTGGTATAAATATTGCTTGTATTATACCTTGTATATCTTTAATATTAGCAAAAATTAATTTACCTAAATTTCTATAATTATAAACCCAACCATAAAGTGTTACAATATAATTGATATGCTTATCATTAACTCTACCACAATAAATTCTATGTTCCATTAATATATTCCTAGTAGTATAATTTAATGTTTTAATATATATGTTAAAGTAAAATTTTTATTACGTTAATAAAGTATGTTCATACATCAAATATAAAAAATATATTGCATTATTTCTTATATATTTAATTATGTTTATTTTATAAATAGAATATTTTATAGTATAAAATATATACTAACAACATATTATAGCATAAATACTAATAAAATTTTTATCATATTAATAAATATTCTTTTTTTAATATAAAGTATAATATATGTCATTACATATTTGATTTTTCATCCTAAATGAGATTTTAGAAATATACTACAATATTAGTAAATTAATTATGTAATTTTATTGGATAAAAAGTATTTGCATTTACATATTGTTAATAAATATTATTATAAATTGAATAATGATATTATAAATAATGATTTATATATTACATATTATAGGCATATTAATGAATATTAAAAAAATATTATCTGAACATATATATAATGCTATGATAAAAACAAATATACCACCATATTATAATGTTATTTTACGTCAATGTAAAAATTTTAAGTTTGGTCATTATCAAGTTAATGGTATTATTCCTGCTGCTATAAATATGAAACTTAAACCATATGATCTTGCCAAAAAAGTCAATAGTAATATTATTGCTACTCATATCATTAAAAAAATAAATATTTCTATTATAGGACATATAAATATTTTTATTAATAAAATATGGTTAGCAGAACAAATAGATAAAATTTTATCTTCTAAAATATTTGGTTTAACAAAACAAATCAAATCACAAAATATTGTAGTTGATTACTCTAGTCCTAATATAGCGAAAGATATGCATATTGGACATTTAAGATCCACTGTATTAGGAGATGCTGTAGTTAAAATTTTATCATTTATAGGACATAATGTTATACAACAAAATCATATTGGAGATTGGGGTACACAATTTGGTATGCTAATTGCTTTTTTAAAAGATCAACATTTAGAACAACTTTCTATCACGCATTTAAATGAATTTTATAAACAAGCACAAACAAAATATAAAAATGATGCTATTTTTGCACAACAATCTCGTAAATATGTTATGCAATTACATAAACAAAATTCATATTGTTTAAAAATATGGAAACATATTGTAAATCTTACAATGGAAAATAATTATCAAGTATATAAAAATCTTGATATTTCCTTAAATCATACTCATACTATGGGTGAAAGTCAATATAATCACATGCTCCCACATATTGTTTTAGATTTAAAAAATAAAGGTTTAGCTATGCATAGTCAAGGAGCTATTATTGTACCGATTTATAATGATAAAAATCAAAATATTGATAATATTATAATTCAAAAAAGTGATGGTGCATATTTATATGCTACTACTGATATCGCTTGTATAAACTATAGAGTAAAAACTCTGCATGCTGATCGTATTATATATTATGTTGATACACGTCAAAAACAATATTTGCAAAACATATTTTATATTGTAAAAAAAGCTAAATATATTAATAACAATGTAAGTTTAGAACATCATATGTTTGGCATGGTTTTAAATAAATTACATAAACCATTTAAAACAAGAGAAGGTAAAAATATTAAATTACTAGATTTAATTAATGAAGCTATTAAACGTTCAAAAAAAATTATTTTAAATAAACAACCAAATATAAAATATTGTAAGTTACAACATCTAGCGCATATTATAGGAATAGGTGCTATTAAATATGCTGACTTATCAAAAAATAGAACATCTAATTACATTTTTAATTGGGAAGAAGTTTTAAATTTTGAAGGTAATACATCATTATATATTCAATATGCATATGTTAGAGCTGTTTCTATATTAGAAAAATCACATATTAAACAACAAAAAATACAAAAAAGTAAAATAATATTGACACATTTAAATGAAATAAATTTAGCTATCCATTTATTAGAATTTGAAGAAATCATATTTAAAATTGCACAAAATGGTACTCCACATATATTATGTAATTGGTTATATAAAATGGCTGTATTATTTTCTGTTGTATATGAAACATGTAATATATTACATCAACAAAATGATACTATTAAAAGAAGTAAATTAAAAATTACTTTAATTGTTTCACAATTTATTAAACAAGGATTAAAACTATTAGGAATACAAACTATTAAAAATATGTAAATATATTTTATATATATAAAGATCATAAAATATGAATATAAAATTAAAAAAAGTTATTATTGCGATGTCTGGTGGGGTAGATTCTTCGGTTGCTGCTTGGTTATTAACTAAACAAAATTATCAAGTAGAAGGATTATTTATGAAAAATTGGGAATATAATGATCGTAATAGTTATTGTAATATAGCACAAGATTTACAAGATGCGACTAATATTTGTAAAAAATTATCTATTCCTTTACATAAAATGAATTTTGCATCTGAATATTGGGAATATGTATTTCAAAATTTTCTTATAGAATATCAAAAAGGTTATACACCTAATCCTGATATTTTATGTAATAAAATTATTAAATTTAAATATTTTATGTATTTTGCTTTACAACACTTAAAAGCAGATTTTATTAGTACTGGCCATTATGCAAGATGTAAAAAAATAAAAAACAAAATATATTTATTAACTAGCATTGATGATACTAAAGATCAAAGCTATTTTCTTTATACCCTTACACAAGAAAAATTAAAAAAAATTATATTTCCTATTGGAGGATTAAAAAAAATAGAAGTAAGATATATAGCAAAAAAATTAAATTTTATTAATGCAACTAAAAAAGATTCTACAGGAATTTGTTTTATTGGTGAAAAAAAGTTTGATATTTTTTTAAATAAGTTTCTTATATCACATCCAGGCAATATTTTTGATATTAACGGTAATTATTTAGGTAAACATAAAGGTTTAATACACTATACAATAGGACAAAGGAAAAATATAGGTATAGGAGGTTTAAAAACTTATAGTAATCAAGCATGGTATGTATATAAAAAAGATATAGTAAATAATATTTTAATAGTAGTACAAGGGAATAATAATATATATTTACTATCTATTGGCTTGATCATTATAGATATACATTGGATTAATAATATTACTATATTACCAAAAAAAATCTCACTTAAAACAAGATATAGACAAAAAAAAGTATATTGTAAAATATTTTTTTACACAAAAAATAAAATAAAAGTTTATTTTTCACAACCTATATCTAGTATTACACCAGGACAATCAGCAGTTTTTTACGCTAAAAATATTTGTTTAGGTGGTGGAATTATTATCAATAATATTCCGTTAATACGATAAAAAAGTACTATATTATTTTTATAAAATAAAAATAAAATTTTATTTATTATAATTATTATTATTGTATAATAATTCATCCAAATATTTTACTAACTTATTTAATAAGATATTATTATAATGATTAATATCCATAAAACAAAAATAGTTCAATTACATAATGTAAGTAAATCTTACAACAAAAAAAAAATAATATCTCATTTTAATTTAACTATTTATCATGGAGAATTTGTAACTTTATTAGGACCTTCAGGATGTGGTAAAACTACAATTTTAAGATTAATTGCTGGTTTAGATATGGTGGACGAAGGATTAATTTTCTTAAATAATACAGATATAACACACTTATCAGCTGCACAAAGACAAATTAATACTGTTTTCCAAAGTTATGCATTATTTCCACATATGTCTGTATTTGATAATGTAGCATTTGGTTTGAGAATGCAAAATAAACATAATAAAATTATTAATGATAGAGTTATTAAAATACTACATATGGTACAATTAAAACAATTTATATATAGTAAACCACATGAATTATCAGGAGGACAACAACAAAGAGTGGCTATAGCTAGAGCTATTGTTAATAAACCTCGTATATTATTATTAGACGAATCATTATCTGCATTAGATTATAGTTTACGTAAAAAAATGCAAAGTGAATTAAAAGCATTACAACGCATTTTAGGTATTACTTTTATTTTTGTGACACATAATCAAGAAGAAGCATTAACTATTTCAGATCGCATCATTTTATTAAATAAAGGTGTAATCGAACAAGATAGTACACCAAAAGAAATGTATGAAGAACCTAAAAATTTATTTGTTGCAAAATTTATAGGTAATATAAATATATTCCACGCTACAATTATTAAAATTTTATATAATC
This sequence comes from Enterobacteriaceae endosymbiont of Macroplea appendiculata, assembly GCF_012571605.1. Classification (GTDB taxonomy): domain Bacteria; phylum Pseudomonadota; class Gammaproteobacteria; order Enterobacterales; family Enterobacteriaceae. The sequence continues at coordinate 442,736 of NZ_CP046220.1, forward strand.
AACAAGTACAAGTAAATCTAGAAAATTTTATATGTAATGTTAAAGTTTTATTCCCTATTTCTATAGGTGATAAAATATATGTTCTTATACGTCCTGAAGATTTACGCATTAAAGTAATTAATAAAAAAAATAATTTGAATCAAAAAGGTCTAGTAGGTTATATTAAAGAAAAAAATTATAAAGGTATGACATTAGAATTTATTTTAGAACTAGACAATGGGAAAATTATTACTGTAAATGAATTTTTTAACGAAAATGATCCTTATTTTGATCATGCATTACATCAAAAAATGTTAATAACCTGGGTAGAAACATGGGAAGTGACATTACCTTATGAACAATAAAAATGTATTATATATTAAAAAATTTATATGTGTTATTATTATAGGTTGGATATTATTATTTATGATTTTACCTAATATTTTAATAATTATTATTAGTTTTATGCATAAAGATCATATTCACTTATTTAAAGTGCCTTATACTGTTAGCAATTATTTAAATCTTTTAAATTTTGTATATTTAAAAATTTTTTTACATTCTATGTATATATCATTATATACAACTATAATCTGTTTAATTATTGGTTATACTTTTGCATGGTATTTAGTACATATGTCTATTACAATACAATCTTTAATGTTAACTTTATTATTTATACCATTTTGGATAAATTCGTTAACACGTATATATTCTTTAAAAATTTTTTTTAGCGTAAATGGTTGGTTTAATAAAATTTTAATTTATTTACATTTTATAAAATATCCTATACATATTATTTATACTCCCATAGCAATAATTTTAGGTTCTATATATATATTATTACCTTTTATGATTATGCCTATATATACTTGTTTAAAAAAATTAGATAAATCTTGTATAGAAGCCGCAAAAGATCTTGGAGCATCACCGTATAAAATATTCTTACATGTTATTATACCATTAACTAGCCCAGGAATTATTGCTGGATGTTTACTAGTATTATTACCTTCAATTGGAATGTTTTCAATAGCAGATTTAATGGGTGGTTCAAAAAATTTATTAATAGGTAATATTATTAAAAATGAATTTTTAAATATTAGAAATTGGCCATTTGGTGCTGCGCTTAGTAATATTATGACTATAATTACTGTCATGTTTTTACTATTATATTGGAAATTAAAATATATATGTAATAATTATACATATAAAGGCATAACTAATAATGTATAAAAAAATTTTTAAATATATTTTTAAAAATCTTTTTTTATTTTTAGTTTATGTATGGTTATATATTCCTGTAATTATTTTAGTAATAAATTCATTTAATAAATCTATTTTTGGTATAGGATGGCAAGGTTTTACCATTAAATGGTATATTATCTTTTTACATAATTATTTATTATTACAAGTAACATATCATACAATAATATTAGGCATATGTTCCGCAACTATAACCATAATATTAGGATTATTAATAACATTATCTTTACAATATTTACATACTTATGTAAAATTATTTATTAATATATCCATGGTAACTATGATATTATCTCCAGATATTGTGTTAGCTATATCATTATTATTATTATTTATGCTTATTCATTTTCCACTAGGTTTTTGGTCATTATTATGTGCTCATGTAACGTTTTGTTTGCCATATGTAGTTATTACTATGTGTGCCAGAATAAATAGTTTTGATGTATTAATCTTAGAAGCAGCAAGAGATCTAGGTGCGAATGATTTTATTATTTTAGTAAAAATAATATTACCCTTAATTACACCTACTCTTATTTCTAGTTGGTTATTAAGTTTTTTGTTATCTATAGATGATATTACAATATCTTCTTTTGTTAGTAATCCAGAATATGAAACTTTACCATTAAGAATTTATTCAATGGCTAAACTAGGTACTACACCTGAAATTAATGTATTAGCAACTATATTAATTATGATCTCTATCATATTATTAATTATAAGTAAATTATGTTTAAAAAAATATTATAATTTTTAAAATAAATATTTATCTATAACATAATTATTTTTGACAATATATACAAAAAAAACTACTTCTATTTCTTTGTAAAATTTTTTGAATTATATTTTTTTGACATTTACAACATAATTGTTTAGCTTTATTATAAATACATAAATACTGTGTAAAATTTCCAATATTTTGATTGGGTTGTTTATAATTATTAATAGTTGTTCCCCCATATTTAATGGATTTTATTAATATTTGTTTAGTATACATAACTATTAATTTAACTTCATTAAAACATAAACTATTACTTTTTCTAAATGGTAATATTTTAGAAAAAAACAATATTTCATTAGCATATATATTACCTATACCAGTAACAATACTATTTGTCATTAATAATACTTTAATTGGTATTTGACTATATTGTGTTTTTTGATATAAATAAAGAGCATGAAATTTATAATGTAATGGTTCTATACCTAATTTTTGTAAAAAATTATTCCGTATATAATATTGTGTTTCCCATAACCAAAATCCAAATTTTCTGGGATCATTATAACGTAATATCCAATTATTATTAATAATTAAATCAATATGATCATGTTTAGTAGGTGAGATAAGATTTGTTTTAAGTATTATTAAGTTTCCTGTCATTCCTAAATGAATTATAATAGTATTATACAATAGTATTAAGATAATATATCTACCTTTCCGTTTAATATCTATAATTTTTTGATTATTAATAGTATTAATTTCGGTAGGAATATTATATCTTAATTTATTAGTTCTAATAATAGCAAAACTAATTATTTTGTTTTGTAGTTCTTTTTTTATGAATTGGGTAATAACTTCTACTTCTGGTAATTCAGGCATTAATATTTACTCATAATATAATTTTTATTTACCAACACAAAAATCAGAAAAAATATTATCTAATAAATTTTGTGATGTAAATTTTCCAACAATAGAATCTAATTCTATTTGCATTAATCGGAAATTTTCAGATAATAATATTATATCTATATATTGTTTTTTAGAAACAAACATTTGTTTGCTTTGTTCTATAAGATTATATATATTATTAAAGATATTTATGTGTCTTTGTTTAGATGTAAATTGGTTCTCATTATTATTTTGATTAATAATATTATCTTTAATATACTTCATTAATAATGATATGCCTTGTTTATTATATACAGATAATGTAATATTAGTCCAACCATTTATAACCTTAATATTAGCAATACTATTAGTAATATCTATTTTATTTCTTATAATAATAGTAAATTTTTTATTTATATTCTTTTTTACAGTATGCAAAAATTTTGATAACTGATTTTCTGTAATCATATCTTCTACAACTAAAAAAATATAGTCAGAATTATTCATTTCTTCAAAAGTTTTTTTAATGCCAATAGATTCAATATAATCTTTTGTTTTTCTAATACCGGCTGTATCAACTAAATTAATTAACACAGAATTAAAATTAACTTTTGTTGATAAAACATCTCTAGTAGTACCTGGGATATTAGTAATAATAGATATATTTTTTTGTGTAAGTAAATTCATTAAACTAGATTTTCCAGAATTAGTTGGACCAATTAAAGTAATTTTTATACCTTCTTGTATTTTAAGATTACATAATAAATATTTTATGATTTGTTTAGTTTGTATAGATACATAATTAATTATTTTATAAATTTTTTCATATAATTGTTTTTCATTATATTCCATAAATTCAATATTTGTTTCTAATATAGTTCTAATCTTAATTATATTATTACTAATTGGTTGTATTAATTTTAATAATGTACCATTCATTAAATTTGTAGCAGCAAATATAGCTGCTTTAGATTCAGCTGCTATTAAAGCAGATACAGCTTCTGCTTCTAATAAATTAATTTTTTTATTTAAAAAAGCTCTTTCTGTAAATTCACCAGGATTAGCTATTCTAATACCAGAAATATTCATGATAATATCATGTATTAACATTTCTAATAAAACTATTCCACCATGACAATGTAATTCTAATATATCTTCACCAGTATAAGAATATGGTTGTGGAAACCATAATACTATACCTTTATCTACGATAATATTTTGTAAATAAAAAGGTAAATAATATGCGTATCTTGGTTTCATACTTTTGATATGTAAAATATATTTTATTACACAACATGATTTTTGTCCTGAAATACGTATAATTCCTATTCCTCCCTTCCCTAAAGGAGTAGCACGTGCGATAATAGTATCAATAAAAGTATTCATAATATTTTAATTTATTTTACGATAAATATAATTTTGTTGTAATATAGTAATTATATTACTAATTATATAATATAAAATTAAACCAGATGGAAACCATAAAAAGAAAATGCTAAATACAAATGGCATAATATACATTATATATTTTTGTATTAAATCAATATTTTGATTATAATTATTACTGGACATTTTTTGAATATAAAAAATTGTTATACTCATAACAATCGGTAGTATGTATAATGGATCTTCTGCAGATAAATCTTTTATCCATAATAAGAATGGTGCATGTCGTAATTCTATGGCATTCACTAACACATAATATAATGCTAAAAAAATTGGCATTTGTATTAAAAAAGGTAAAAACCCTGATAGTGGATTTAAGCTTTCTTTTTGATATAATTTAATTAACTCTTTATTAAAAATCTTTTTATTATTTTTATATTGTATCTTTAATTTTTGTATTTTAGGTTGTAGTATACGTATACGCATAATAGTCATATATTGTATTTTAGATAAAGGGTATGTAATTATTCTCATAATGCATGTAATTACTATTATCGATAACCCCCAATTTTTTGTAAATATAAATATATAATTTAATAATATAAATAATGGTCGTGATAAAAACCATAAATAACCATAATCTATTGTTGTAAAATTTAAAGGTACTATTGTTGGTATATTTTGTGTTATTTTGGGACCTAACCATAATTTCATAGATATATGATATATTTGTCTTGGTAAAATAACATTATAAAATGTTACAGATCTAATACTAATTAAATCATGTTTAATTTTTTTAGTATATATTATACTATGTTGCTTAGTTGGTAAAATCCAAACAGTAGCAAAGTATTGTTGGATAATAGAAAACCAACCACCAGTATTAGTATACACATACATATTATGTTTATTTAAAATTTTATTAAATAAATATTTTTGATATTTTACATTTGGAATAGAATATATTATTCCTCTAAATGTTCTAGTAAAAAAATTCATATATTTTTGATTTAAAAATGGTAATGATTTAGATGGTGTTTGTTGTAATTCATTTAATACTTGAATATTAAAAGTATTGTTAGTGTTATTAACAATTTGATGATGTATTTTAATTAAAAAACTATTTTTTTTAAAAATAAAAGTTTTTGTATATACAATATTTTTATATACATAAAAGAATGGTACTTTTAATATATTTTTATCTTTAGCTAATTGATAAAAAGATGATGATGTAAAAAATTTTATTTTTTCAAATAATCTATCTGGAATATGTAATTGATCAGTTTTAATAATAAAACTATTAGCCGCATATATATAATTTTTTGTATGATTTAACAAGGTTAAATAATTCGCAGAACGTAATGTGTCTTTATAATTTAATAATCTTGCTGTTATAATATTAGCATTATTCAAATTTATATATAATAATAATTTATCGGTTTTAATGATAACATAATTGTTATTAATTAAATGTGATTTTTTTTTATATCCATAAATATTATTTATAGTATATTGTTTGTAATAAACATCACTCATTTTTTTTGTAAAGTATATAGTAAATAATATACTTAATAAACATAATATAAATATAAAAATTTTTTTTTTTAAATCCATTATTTATGTTCTCTATTTTGCATTATATATTACATTTAATAAATTTAATAAATAAATATTATTTTATTTATATTTTTCTAACAAAATATTTAAATATTTTTGTAAGGTGTTGTATTTAACATGTACAATGTTTTTATTATGAATTATAATAATATAATCCATAATTGTTATTATATGCTGATGTAAACGAAAATATTCACGGATTATTCTTTTATGTTTATTTCTCATATGTGCATATACAATATTTTTTTTAGAAATAATAATACCAAGACGTGAATATTTAAATATATTTTGCTGAACTAATAATAGATAATATTTGTTACTATATTTTGTATGATGTTTAAATATATGATAATAATGCTTGTTAGTATATAAACGTTGTTTTTTTTTAAAAGTAAAATTTAACATGATAGTATGAAAAATTTTTATTCATCAGATACACTTAAATGTACACGATGTTTACTACGACGACGATTAATAATATTACGACCATTTTTAGTAGACATGCGTTTTCTAAAACCATGTGAACGTTTACGTTTTAATACAGAAGGTTGGTAAGTACGTTTCATAATTTAACCTAATAATTTAATATACGTATTATCATAAAGTTTTTTATATATAAATTCAATAATAATTATTTTATAAAATATATAATCAGAATGTTAGTGCTTTTAATTAAATTAGTATATAATATGGATTATATAAAAAATAAATTTTTAATCATCACATCTTTATTCTAAAATAAAATTAGTATAGATGAATTATGCAATATCATATTATTATTAACCGTGAAATTTTAATTAAACCATTACAATATTTAACTAATATTATTCATAATCGTACTACTACAAATATTATACAAAATATTATCTTGTATGTACAAGATAATGGGATTATGCTTTTAAAAAGTTCGAATTTAGAAGTAGAAATAGAAATAACTATCTTATTACAAAATTGTCATTATAAAAAATATCTTATTGCTATACCAGGAAAAAAATTTTATAATATATGTCGTAGTTTACCTAATAAAACTAACATTAATATGTTATTTAACGATGATAAACAAGTACATATTTCTACAACGACATGTAGTTTTATTATATCTACTATGTCTGCAGATAATTTTCCGTATATTACTCCTTGGGTTAGTGAAATCAGTTTTGCTATTAAGCATATTGTTTTAAAACAATTAATACAATGTACTTTATTTTCTACTGCATTAAATGATATTAGACAATATTTAAATGGTATTTTATTGCATATAGAAAAAAACATTGTAAATATTGTATCTACAGATGGATATCGTTTATCTTTATGTCATATTAATATGAAAAAATCTTTTAAATCTTATAAAGTTATTATTCCTCGTAAAAGTATGGTAGAATTATTACGTATACTAAATAATACTAATCAAAATATATATATTAACATAAACACAAATAACATTAGTTTTACTGATCAAAATATAAAATTTACTTCTAAACTTATTAATAGTATTTATCCAGATTATACACAACTAATTCCTATAAAATTTTTAAAAACTATTATAATAAATAAATTTAATTTTCAAAATGCATTAACACGTATTTCTATATTAGCAGATGAACATATTAAAGGAGTTACTTTAAATATAAAAAATAAAAAATTAAAATTAATTACTAAAAATATTAATAATGAAATAGCAGAAGAAACGTTAAACATTGAAGAAGAATATCCGGAATATAAAATTAATATTTCTGTTAATATAAATTATGTGTTAGATGTTATTGCTGTATTAGATAGTGATAATATAAAAATTTCATTTATTAATGCTCATTCTAGCATTAAAATAGAAGATAATAATAATACAAATAAAATATATTTAATTATGCCTATGCAAATTTAAAGTATATTCTTATAAAACTATTTATTACACATATTAATTAATAAAAAACGAGAGTATGATTTGATTAATAATCTATATAATTCATCCAGTATACAAATACTAAAAGGATTAGATGCAGTAAAAAAAAGACCAGGAATGTATATTGGTGATACAAATAATGGTTCTGGTTTGCATCATATGGTTTTTGAAATAGTAGATAATTCTATTGATGAAGCTATTTCTGGATTTTGTAAAAATATTCAAGTTATTATACATATAGATAATTCTATTTCTGTAATCGATGATGGCCGTGGTATTCCTGTAGATATACATAAAGAAGCTAATATTTCTGCTGCTGAAGTTATTATGACTGTATTACATTCTGGCGGTAAATTTAATAATGATTCTTATCAATTATCTGGTGGTTTACATGGTGTAGGTATATCAGTTGTTAATGCTTTATCACAAAAATTAGAACTAACTATTAAAAGAAATAATAAATTATATAAACAAATTTACAAATTTGGTATACCACAAGATAAATTAAAGATCATTGGTACAAGTAACAGTACTGGTACAAATATTCGTTTTTGGCCTAATACAAATATTTTTACTAATATACAAACATTTGATTATAATATCTTATATGCAAAATTAAGAGAACTATCATTTTTAAATACAGGCATCTCAATCATCATTATTGATGAAAAAAAAAATAAATATAAAAAATTTTCATATACAGGTGGTATTATTGAATATATTCAATTTTTACACAAAAATAATAATCCTATACATAAAAAAATTTTTTATTGTAAAGAAACTACAAATACTATCTGTATTGAAATAGCTATGCAATGGAATAATTCTTTTCAAGAATATATATATTGTTTTACAAATAATATAAGACAAAATCATGGTGGTTCACATTTATCTGGTTTAAAATCTGCAGTAACACGTACATTAAATAATTTTATTTTACATGAAAAGTTGAATAAAAAAAATAAACTTAACACTATTGGTGAAGATATTCGTGAAGGACTTATAGCTATTATTTCTATTAAAATGTTAGAACCTAAATTTTCTTCACAAACTAAAGATAAACTTATATCTTCTGAAGTAAAATCTATTATAGAAACACATATAAATAATAAACTAACATCTTTTTTATTAGAAAATCCGCATGATGCTAAAAGTATAATAGAAAAAATATTACATGCTGCCCAAGTAAGAGATGCTACCAGAAAAACTAGAGAAATAACTAGGCGGCAAAATATATTTGAAATTTCTAGATTACCAGGAAAACTTGCTGATTGTCAAGAAGATAATCCAGCATTATCTGAATTATATTTAGTAGAAGGTGATTCAGCTGGTGGTTCTGCTAAACAAGGAAGAAATAGAAAAAATCAGGCTATTTTACCATTAAAAGGAAAAATATTAAATGTTGAAAAGGCAAAATTACACAAAATTTTTACTTCACAAGAAATTTTAACATTAATTACAGCATTAGGTTGTGTTATAAAACATAACAAATATAATTTACAAAAAATTCGTTATCATCGTATTATTATTATGACAGATGCAGATGTTGATGGTGCACACATACGTACTTTACTGTTAACTTTTTTTTATAGGCAAATACCAGAAATTATTGAAAAAGGTTATGTATATATAGCACAACCTCCATTATATAAAATTAAACAAGGGAAAAAGGAAATATATATTACTAATAATCATGATATGGAAAAGTTTCAATGGAATATAGCTTTTAAACATGCTAAATTTTTTTTATATAATCAAAATATACCTTTATGTGGTATTGCTTTAATAAAGTTAGCTAAAGAATATCATAATGTTATTAAAATAACACAACAAATTAATATGCAAGAATTTTTCTCTTATAATATTTTGCATGCATTAATATATAGTAAATTACTAAGTAATTTTAGTAATATACATGATATACAATGTTGGTTAGATAATTTATTAACATATTTAAATATAACATATACTACTATAAAATATTCAGGTGTTATTAATTATACAAATAATATAATTTTCCAGATTATAATTTATGAACAACAATATGGAAATAATACTCAATTTATATTAAATCAAAAATTTTTTCTTAGTCAAGAATATAAGCTTATTTATAATTTATCTAAAAAATTTTTAATGTTTAACACCTATCCAATTTATAAAGTACAATATAAAAATCAATGTAAAGATATTATTTCTTTTGATCAAGGAATAAGATGGTTATTACATGAATCTAAAAAAAACATAATAATACAAAGATATAAAGGATTAGGTGAAATGAATCCTAATCAATTATGGGAAACTACAATGAATCCATTAACACGTAGTTTATTACAAGTTACTATTCATGATGCTATTATTGCTGATAAATTATTTTATACATTAATGGGTGATGACGTTGAACCTAGAAAAAACTTTATACATCAAAATGCACTAAAAGTTATTAACCTTGATATTTAAACATACAGATTAGGTTCTAATTTTTATTTTTAAAAACATTTTTAAAAAGATTTAAAAACATGTTAATCATTATATTATTTATAACGATTATAAAATAAATTTTGTGTTATATGTAGATGATTTTCTATATTATTTTTATTATTTTTAAAAATATTTTGATTTATTAATCCCTGTTCAATTTCTTTTAGGGCTATTATTGTTGTTTTAATATGATTATAATTATTTATTAAAGGATTTTTCCCTTTTATTTGTATTTGTCTAGCTCTAGCAGAAGCAACAAGTACTAAATCAAAACGATTACCAATATTTTGTACTGCTTTATCTACAGTAATTTTAGCCATAAATTATCTTTTCCTAACTTATTTTAAATATGATACATTAATAATATATAATATCATAAAATAACATTTTACCATATAGATGAATTTAAATAATATACCTGCGGGTAACAATATCCCGCATAATATAAATGTAATAGTAGAAATTTCCATAAATACTAATCCTGTGAAATATGAAATAAACAAAAAATATGGTCTCTTATTTGTAGATCGTTTTATTTCTACAACAATGATATATCCATGTAATTATGGTTATATTAACCAAACATTATCATTAGATAATGATCCATTAGATGTATTGATATTTACAGAACATTCTATTTTACCTAGTACAGTTATTGAATGTAGACCTATAGGATTATTAAAAATGTTTGATGAATCCGGAGAAGATAAAAAAATTTTGGCAGTACCATGCAATAAAATTTCTTTAATATATCAAAATATAAAAAATATTAGTGATGTTCCCGATATATTTAAAAATAAAATAGTACATTTTTTTCAACATTATAAAGATTTAGAAAAAAATAAATGGAGTAAAATTGATAATTGGTATGATATAGATATTGCTAAAAAAGAAATTATAGTATCTATTAATAGATTTCATAATAAATAAAATGTTAAAAATTTACTTATATATGATTCTTGCATACTCTGGTTATTTGTTATTTAATAACTTATATAGTTAGAATGATTTAAATATATCAAACACTAAAAGGTAAATAAATATATCATGTCTAGAATACAAAAAGTATTTGCTAGAGAAATTATTGACTCTAGAGGTTATCCTACCATAGAAGCAGAAGTACATTTATCAAATAATATTATAGGAAGAGCATCTGTTCCTTCTGGTGCTTCTACTGGTTCTAAAGAAGCTTTAGAATTAAGAGATAAAGATAGCAACCGTTTTTTAGGTAAAGGAGTATTAACATCAATTGATATAATTAATAATATTATCAATAAGTATTTAACAAATGAAAATTCTTTAAATCAAGCATATATTGATGAAATTATGATTAATTTAGATAATACAGAAAATAAAAAAAATTTTGGTGCTAATACTATTTTAGCTGTATCTTTAGCAAATGTTAAGGCAGCAGCATTATATAATAATCTTCCATTATTTAAATATATTAGTCATATTTATGAAAATACAAAAAAACTGTTTATGCCATTACCTATGATTAATATTATTAATGGAGGGAAACATGCTAATAATAATTTAGATATACAAGAATTTATGATTCAACCAATAACTGCAATAAACATTAAAGAATCCATTAGAATAGGAGCGGAAATTTTTCATCATTTAGCACAAGTTTTAAAAAAATATCATATGATTACTGCAGTAGGTGATGAAGGAGGGTATGCGCCAAATTTAAAAAACAATAGTGAAGCTTTTGATATGATTATTGAAGCTATTACCAAAGCTGGTTTTGTTATAGGACAAGATATCACGTTTGCAATTGATTGTGCTGCTTCTGAGTTATATCAAAATAATAAATATTATTTATCAGGTGAAAAATTAATTTTAAATTCTCAAGAATTTACAGATTTTTTATTAAAATTAACACAAAAATATCCTATCACATCTATAGAAGATGGATTATATGAATCAGATTGGCAAGGTTTTATTTATCAAACTAAAATGTTAGGACACAAAATACAATTAGTTGGAGACGATTTATTTGTTACAAATACAAAATTTTTAAAACAAGGAATTACACAACATATTGCTAATGCGATTTTAATTAAACCAAATCAAATTGGTACTTTAACAGAAACATTTACTACCATTAAAATGGCACAAAATGCTAATTATAAAATTATTATTTCACATCGTTCAGGGGAAACAGAAGATACATTTATTGCTGATCTTGCAGTAGGTGTAGGTGCTGAACAAATTAAAACAGGATCTATGAGTCGTTCGGAACGAATAGCTAAATATAATCAATTAATTAGAATTGAAGAAATATTATAAATATTTTATAGTATATATAAACAATGTTTACATTATTAGATAATGTATTATATTGTATTTGGCATTAGATTTTCATTATTATTCTTAAAATTAATGTAGTGTGATATAAATATATTATATGCAAATTTCTAAAGAAAGAATTATTATTTGGTTAAAACAACAAAGTAAAATATCTATACATTTATTAAAATTATCTTATTTATTTAATATGATTTATGTTGTAATTGTGATATTACATCATGCAATATTAGCACAACAAATACAATTAGTATTTATAGAAAAAGAAAGTCAAATATTATATATTATGTATAGTTTATGTTTTGTAATGAAATCCATTATATATGTCATTATTAAACATTTTAATTATGAGTATAGTCAAGCTGTGAAAAACAGTATTCGTAGTCAAATTATTAATAAATTTACTAGTTTAAATTATAATGAATTATCTAAACAAACAGAAACAAATACAACTGGTAGTCATTTATCCTTACTTATAGATCATGTAGAAAACTTAAAAGAATATTATAACCAATATGTACCGCAATTATTTACTAATATAACATTTATATGTTTTATATTCTTTATAATCTTTTTTATAAATTGGTTATCTAGTATAATATTATTATTATGTAGTATGATAATGATACTATTTATTATATTAATAGGTTATCAAACTGAAAAAAAAAATAAAAAATATTTTAAAATATTATCAATATTAAGCGGTTTGTTTTTAAATAGAATAAAAAATATAGAAATAATTAGATTATTTAATTTTCCTAAAATAACTATTATAAAATTAATTAAATATATTGAAGATTTTAGAATTAAAAATTTAGAAATTTTAAAAATTGCATTTTTAACATCTTCTATATTAGATTTTTTTACTTCTATATCATTTGCGTTTATTGCAATGTATTTTAGTTTTTCATATTTAAGTTTAATACATTTACCCATAAAAAATATTACTATTTTAAATAGTTTTTTTATATTAATTTTAATAGCAGAATATTTTCAACATTTTAATAATTTAGGTTTATTATATCATACTAAAGCTAGAGCTATTGGCGCTGCTGATTTGATCATACAATTTTTAGAAAATAAAAAATATATTTTACAAGGAAAGAAAATATTAATACTACATAATCAAAAGCATATATTTATATATGCTAAAAATTTAATTGTAAAAGATCATTTTAAAAATATATTAATTGGACCTATATCATTTCAAATACATTATGGGCAATGTATTATTCTAACAGGACCTAGTGGTTGTGGTAAATCAACATTATTAAATGTACTTTTAGGATTTATATCTTATGAAGGAATACTTAAAATTAACAATATAGATTTCAAGTTATTAAATTTATCATACTGGTACCATATAATTTCATGGGTCAGACAAAATCCAATATTACCAGCACCTACTATTAAAGAAAATTTATTTTTTAATAATAATCTTGATACTCAACATATCAATAATATAATGAGAATATTAGGTATTCAAAGTTTTATTAAAAAATTCCCACAAGGTTTAGATACAATAATTAATATTAATACTAATTTTTTATCTATTGGACAAATACAAAGAATAGCAATTGCTAGAGCTTTAATTAAACCACATAAATTATTATTATTAGACGAACCAACATCTAATATTGATCTATTTAGCGAACAAAAGATTATTCACGCACTACATAATACTATATTAAATACTAGTATTATTTGCACACACAAAATTGATAATATAAAAGATGCTCATTTTATTTGGTTTATGAATAAAGGTAAAATTATTAAAAAAATGCTATTGTAAAACCATTTAATATAAATTTGAAGGGATAAAGTTAATGTCTTTAATATTATTATTTTTAAAATATCAAAAAAAACATTTCTATATACTTGTATTAGGAATATTATTAACAATTATGATAAATATCATGAATATTTCTTTATTAATTTTATCTGGTATATTATTGACTTCAGTATTTATGTTTCACAACAATACTATAGAATACAATTATATTATTCCTTCTATAATAATAAGAATATTATCTTTATCTAAAACAATTATAAAATATTGTGAAAAAATAATTAAACATAATAATACTTTACATATATTAAGTAATTTAAGAATTTTAATATTTAAGAAAATTTTTCCTTTACATCCATGTGATATCAGTTATATATATCATCATGAAATATTACATCTTTTTATTACAGATATAGAAAATATAGATATTTTATATTTACAAATTATTGTTCCTATAATTAATGTATTATTCATTATATTAATAATATTAATAATTTTATTAATAAAACATTATTTATTAGCTATATTATTTATGTTATGTTTATGTTTACCATTAATATTTTATATCATATATTTTTATAAAAAAAATAAAATTAATAGTTTTACTAATATGATAGTTAAAAAACAATTTTATTTAATTATATATAATTTTCTGTTATATCAAAAAGAATATAAGATATTTGAAAATATGGTTCAGATATGTAAAAAAATAAATTTTTTTCAAAAACAATGGGACATACAAAACAAAATACAACATTATTTTAATATTAAGTCTTATATAATTTTATTTACTTTAATAAATATTAATTTTTTATTTATTATTATAATAAGTAAAATTTTGTTTTTAAAACACATAATTTCAATATCATTTATTGTTTCTTTGTTTTTATGTATTAACATATTAAATCATGTGATATTAGATATCAATAATATTATTAATAAAATTCATTATATATTATTATCTACACGAAATGTTTTTGAAATTTTTAAAAAAAAACCTACTATTACATTTGTAAAAAATACATTTTTTTTTAAAAAATTTATATCATTAAAAATAATGAAGCTTTCTTTTTATTATCCAACTAACAACACTATACAGACAAAAGTATTAAATAATATATCATTAACTATTACATATAATAAAAAAATTGCAATTACAGGACATAATGGCTGTGGTAAATCAACTTTATTAATGTTATTAACACGTGCCTGGGACCCAATAATGGGTAATATATATTTAAATAACTGTAATTTAAAAAATATTAGTTTATATATGTTAAGAAAACATATTAGTATAGTACCGCAAAAAACTGATGTATTAAATGATACATTAAAAAATAATTTATTATTAAATAATCAAAATAATAGTAATATTAATAAACAATTTTTAATAAAAATTTTATGTTGTGTGGGATTAAAAAAACTATTAGAACATAATACACAAGGATTACATATGTTATTAGGAGAAAATGGCAGATTATTATCTGGTGGAGAATTAAGAAAATTAGCTATTGCAAGAATATTATTACAAAATAGTAATTTAGTTCTATTAGATGAACCCACAACAAACTTAGATAAACATTCTTGTAAACAAATTTTACAAATACTATTTAAAAAATTTAAAAATAAAACTATGATTTTTGTTACACACGATATAAATATTCTTAAAAAAATGGATTATATATATTATATGGATAATGGTTCTGTTAAAGCACAAGGTAGTTATCTTGATTTATTGAAACAAAAAAGATATTATGAGTAGTATAAAAAATTTGTAATATTATAAAGGTATGAAATGTCTAAAGAAAAAAATATAGAAATGCAAGGTATCGTATTAAATACATTACCTAATACTATTTTTAATGTAAAATTAGAAAATGGACATGTTGTGACAGCACATATATCAGGTAAAATGAGAAAGAATTATATTCGTATTTTAACAGGTGATAAAGTAACAGTAGAACTTACTCCTTATGATTTAAGTAAAGGTAGAATAATTTTTCGTAGTCGTTAATATAATATTTATTATATATAAGATATAATTACATAGGATCATGTTATTTTATGTTTAAATTATATTATTAATAGTTTTATTCTATCATAGTAGTATATAAGTAATTTTGTACATCTAACGCTGCCATACATCCTGTAGCTGATGAAGTAATTGCTTGTCTATATATCTTATCCATTACATCTCCGGCAGCAAAAATACCTTTAATATTTGTTTGTGTATACAAATTCTTTTTATAAGTAATAATATATCCATCATTATCTAAATTTAATTGATTTTTAAATATTTTAGTATTAGGTATACTACCAATTAATATAAATACAGCATTTAATTTTAAAATAAAATTATCTTTTATATGTTTAATATGACTAATATGTATACCTGTTACACCATTTATATCACCTATAATATTTTTTACTATGTAAGGTTGATGTAAAAATATATTTTTTTTATTTTTCATAATAAAATTTATTTTTTTAATTAAAATATCATCTGCAGTAAATATGGTTTTTCTATGTATAAGATGTACTTCTGAAGCAATATTAGATAAATATAATGCTTCTTCTAATGCAGAATTACCACCACCAATAACAGCAACTTTTTGATTGCGATATAATAATCCATCGCATATAGCACATGATGAAACTCCTTTACCAAAAAATTTCTTTTCAGATAATAAACCTAACTTTTTAGGATAGGAACCTGTAGCAATAATAAGACTTTTACAATGATATTTATTATTTTCCCCTTGTAAAATAAATGGAAATGTATTGAACATTACTTGTATGATGTTATCATGTATTATTTTTGTATTATAATACATAGCATGATTATATAAATTATCCATTAACTGACTACCAGTAATATTAGGATAATTACCTGGCCAATTTTCCACATTATTAGTTTGTGTTAGTTGCCCTCCTACTCTATTTCCTGTGATAATAACAGGAAATAAATTGGCACGGGCAGCATATATTGCTGCTGTATACCCTGCTGGTCCTGAACCAAGAATAATTAATTGATTAATATTCATAAAACAAATAATAAAAAATATATGTTTAATTAATATAACATGTTTTATATATCAATTTACATATATATAATATATAATTTGTAATATTTTATATTATATGGATAAATTATTATGATTGATATTAATTTAATAAGAAAAAATTTGTATTTAATATATACTAAATTAAAAACAAGAAATTTTCTTTTAGATATAAAGTCGATACAAAAATATGAAAATTTAAGAAAAAAATTACAAAATAACATAAATATTTTATATCAAAAAAAAAAGTATATGCAAGATTCTATAAACATACAAAATAAAAACCTTATACAAACTAAAATTAAATCATTAAATATACAATTAACTACTACAAAAAATAAACTAACAAATATCATGACATATTTAGAAAATATTTATGATACTATACCAAATTTACCATTAGATGATGTGCCAATAGGAGAACATTATAATGATCATAAAGAAATATTATATTGGGGAAAAAAACTAAAATATAATTTCTTAATACGTAATCATATTGAATTAGGATTATTACATAATGGTATAGATATAGAATCTGGTACTAATCTAAGTGGTTCAAAATTTATTGTTATGAAAGGACCAATAGCATATTTACATAGAATATTAATTCAATTTATGTTAGATACACATATACAACAACATCATTATAAAGAAATATATATACCCTATATTGTTAAAAAAGAAGCTTTGTATGGTACAGGACAATTACCAAAATTTGCAAAAGATTTATATGCTGTACATAATATGCAATTAAATACACATTATTTAATTCCTACAGCAGAAGTACCTTTAACTAATTTAGTAGCTAATACTATATTACGTGAAGAACAATTACCAATAAAATTAGTTGCACATAGTCCATGTTTTCGTGCAGAAGCAGGATCTTATGGACAAATGAATAAAGGATTAATACGTACACATCAATTTGAAAAAGTAGAACTTATTCAATTAGTTACACCAAATATGTCTGTAAAAACATTAGAAGAATTGACTTTACATGCTGAAAAAATATTACAATTATTAGAATTACCATATAGAAAAATATTATTATGTTCTGGAGATATGAGTTTTGCTGCAAGTAAAACATATGATTTAGAAGTATGGTTACCTTCGATTAATAAATATTGTGAAATATCTTCTTGTTCCAATATGTGGGATTTCCAAGCACGAAGAATGAAAGCACGATATAAAAATCGTGAAAATAATCACATTAATTATATACATACTTTAAATGCATCTGCTTTAGCTATAGGGCGTACACTAGCTGCTATAATGGAAAATTATCAATTAAAAGATGGTTCGATACAAATTCCTAAAATATTACAATCATATATGAAAGGATTAAAAATAATTAATTATATTAAATAATATTTATTTATGTTCAAATAACACTTGTATAGTATTATATAAATGTACGGTTTTTAGTAAATTTATTGGTACTACTAAAATAGTATCATCTCCAGCAATAGTACCTAATATACCTTCTGCTTTACCTAAAGAATCTAATAAACGAGCAATTAATTGTGCAGCTCCTGGACTTGTATGAATAATAATAAGCATATCATTATAATCAATATCTAATACTAGATTTTTTAATGGACTAGTTGTGTTTGGATAATTTAATTCTAAGGGTAAACAATATACCATTTGCATTTTTGTATTTCTAGTTCTTACTGCACCTAATTTTGTTAACATTCTAGAGACTTTTGATTGATTAATCTTACTAAAACCCTTCTGTTGTAATGCATTTACAATTTCTGTTTGTGTACTAAATGTTTCTTGTCGTATTAATTGTTTAAAAATTTTAATTAAATTTATTTCTTTTTTTTTGGTAGAATAAATATGCATATAGCTCACCGACAAAATAAAAAACACCACCAATATTATAATATTAAGAATATTTATAAAAACTTTTTGTACTAAATTTAATTATTTACATAACCGTATTATTGTAGTATAATGATATTGTTATTGTCAAGCAATATCATGATTACTTTATATATTAAACGTGATATTATTTTTTTTATAACTTTATCGAGTACATATATATTGATTAAATTTTTCATGTCTATTACAGTATGGGATAATATCCTTACATATTTTATAACGAAATATATGATAATTTTATGGATTTAATAAATTATGAGTAATAATACAGTACGTATAGATAATAATCATCGTTCTTGGTATCTTATTAATGCTAAAGAACAAATTTTAGGTCGTTTAGCTACAAAAATAGTTTATTATTTAATAGGTAAACATAAAGTTATGTACACACCCAGTATTGATATAGGAGATTATGTTATAGTTATAAATGCACAAAAAATTAATATTACAGGAAATAAAAGAAAAAACAAGTTTTATTTTAGTCATAGTGGTTATTCTGGTGGTTTTAAAAAAATATCTTTTGAAAAATTAATATCTATCCATCCCCAAAAAATAATATATCATGCTGTTAAAGGAATGTTACCTAAAAACAAAATTGGATGTATAGTTTTAAAAAGATTAAAAATTTATGCCGATAAAACCCATCAACATCAAGCACAACAACAACATATTTATAATATTTAATATAGGATAATAAATATATGTCAATAACTTACCATTATGCTACTGGTAGAAGGAAAACTTCTTCTTCAAGAGTTTTTATAAAAAAAGGTAAGGGAATTATTAATATTAATAAAAAATCTTTAGAAAATTTTTTTTCACAAAATGTATATCGTACTTTAGTTACACAACCTTTAACGTTATTAAATATAAAAAATAATATAGATTTATATATTACTGTAAAAGGTGGTGGTAACATGGGACAAGCTGGAGCTATCAGACATGGCATTACAAGAGCTTTAATTAAATATGATAAAAATTTTAGACATGATTTAAAACAAGCAGGTTTTATTACTAGAGATGATCGTCAAGTAGAACGTAAGAAAGTAGGTTTTAAAAAAGCTAGACGTAGTCCACAATTTTCAAAACGTTAGAAAAAATTTTATTAAACATTTTATTGATTAAACATAACTTTTGCTAATATAGTTTGTTTTATAGAGATTATTATGGATAAACTTATTATAAAAGGGCCTGTAAAATTACAAGGAAAAGTAAGAATTTCAGGTGCTAAAAACGCAGCACTACCTATTTTACTATCCACTATTTTACTTAATGGCACAATAAGTATTAATAATATTCCATATATTAAAGATATTGATATTGCTATTAAATTATTGCAATGTTTAGGAGCTAAAATAAAAAAAGGTAAATTATTATATTTAGATACCAGAAATATAAAGAATAATTTATTACCTAAACAATTTATTACTGTTATTCGTGCATCGGTGTGGATTATAAGTCCTTTGTTAGTACGTTTTGGCAAATTTCGTATGTTTTATCCGGGAGGTTGTGCAATTGGTAAACGTCCTATAGATTTACATATAAAATATTTATGTCAATTAGGAGCTGTTATAAAAGAAAAGAAAAATTATATTATAGGATATATTCCGAATAAAATAATAGGCACGCATATTATTATGGATAAAATTAGTGTAGGAGCGACTATTAGTACTATACTACTAGCAATTTTTGCTAAAGGAATTACTATTATTGATAATCCAGCTAAAGAACCAGAAATACAAGATTTATCAAATTTTTTAAATTTTATGGGTGCAAGAATTTATGGTACCGGAACTAATAGAATTACTATTAACGGCATACAATATTTAAATGATAAAAATAAAATATATACGATTATTCCTGATAGAATAGAAACAGGTACTTTTTTAGTTG
Source organism: Enterobacteriaceae endosymbiont of Macroplea appendiculata (assembly GCF_012571605.1). Classification (GTDB taxonomy): domain Bacteria; phylum Pseudomonadota; class Gammaproteobacteria; order Enterobacterales; family Enterobacteriaceae. The sequence continues at coordinate 463,906 of NZ_CP046220.1, forward strand.
CAGCTGCTATGTCAAAAAGTAAAATTATATGTGAACATACTAATCCACAACATCTAACTGTAGTTTTAGAAAAATTGAAAGATACTGGTGCAAATATACAAATAGGAAAAAATTGGTGTAGTTTAGATATGAATAATAAAACACCTAAAGCTGTAGATATTATTACTGGACCATATCCAAATTTTCCAACAGATATGCAAACATTATTTACTGTATTAAATGCAATTTCACATGGTATAAGTAATATCACAGAAACTATTTTTGAAAATAGGTTTTTACATATTTTTGAATTAAAAAAAATGGGCGCAGAAATATTTTTAAAAAATAATAGGATAATGTATATTAATGGTAAAAAAATGTTGAAAGGAACACAAGTTATAGCTACTGATTTACGCGCTTCTATTAGTTTAGTTTTAGCTGGATGCCATGCTATCGGTACTACTATTATACATAATATTAATTATATTGATCGTGGTTATGAAAATATAGAACAAAAATTATTATTATTAGGAGCTAAAATAAAAAGAATAAAAAGAATAAAAATATAGAAATATCATTAATTCTATTTTAGAATATAATTAAATAATATTTTTTTATATATATTCACACCATATTAAATTATATACTATATCTTATTATGTAATTTTCGGAAAGGTTAAAAACATGTATGCTATTTTTCATAATGGCGGTAAACAATATAAGATTACCATAGGACAAATTATACATATAGATAAACATCATATAGAACATATAGGAGAAATTATTCATTTTACAAAAATATTAGTAATATTTAGTACAGATGTATTTTATATTGGGAAACCATATATTTTGGGTGCTAGAATTACTGCAAAACTTATTCAACACAAGAAAAATACAAAAATAAAAGTTGTTAAGTTCCATCGTAGAAAACATTATAAAAAAATTCAAGGACATAGACAATTATATACTATAGTTAAAATTCTTGATATACAAAAATAATAAGGACATAGTATGGCACAAAAAAAAGCTGGTGGTTCATCTAGAAATGGTAGGGATTCACGTTCTAAAAGATTAGGTGTTAAACATTTTGGTGGAGAAATTGTATCTGCAGGATATATTATTGTACGTCAACGAGGTACTAAATTCCATGCTGGTATTAATGTTGGATGTGGTAAAGATCATACATTATTTGCTAAAATTAAAGGCATTGTAAAATTTATTAAAAAAGGTATTAATAATAAAATATATATTCATGTTATTAACGATAACATTACATAATGGATTTTATGTAACAGGCACAATACTAAATATATAACATTTTGTAATAAATTTATTGTATTGGAGTATGAATGAAATTAATAGATAAAGTAATCATATTTGTTATGGCGGGTAAAGGAGGCAATGGATGTATTAGTTTTCGACGTGAAAAATATATTCCTAAAGGTGGACCTGATGGTGGTAATGGTGGTAATGGTGGTAATATATACTTAATGTCTAGTAACTATATTAATAATTTAAAACAGTATCATCATAAAAAATATTATGTATCAGAAAATGGTTCTCATGGCAAAAGATATCAATGCACAGGTAGTAAAGGTAAAGATTTAGTTTTATTAATTCCTTTAGGTACAATAGTTATTGATTTAGTAACAAATATAATTATTAAAAAGTTCAATAAAAATAATTTTAAATTTTTAATTGCTAGAGGTGGTGTACATGGTCTAGGTAATACATATTTTAAATCATCAACTAATAGAACTCCTTATCAAAATACCCAAGGGAAGTATGGTGAATCTAAAAAAATACAATTACAACAAAATATTGCAGTAGATGTTAGTGTATTAGGTATGCCTAATACTGGAAAATCTACTTTCATTACCAAAATATCTACAGCAAACACAAAAATTGCTGATTATCCTTTTACTACTCAAACAGCTATTATGGGAATGGTAAAAAATAATTTCCACCGTTCTTTTATGATATTAGATACTCCAGGTATCATAACAAACTCTTTTAAAGGTGCTGGTTTAGGTTTAAAATTTATTAAACCATTGAAATATTGTAGTTTATTATTACATTTTATAGATATTACTATTATTAATAATAATAATTTACTTAATAATATTAATATTATTAATAACGAAATTATTCAATTAGATCCTTTAATTTATCATAAAGAAACATGGATTATTTTTAATAAAATTGATTTAATAACTAATTTAAATAATATTAAACAAAATATATGTGATATGTTGTTAAACACACAATATCGTAAATATTATTTTATTTCTTCTAAAATAGGGATTGGAATAAATAAACTATATCAAGATATTTGTAAGCATATTACATCCATTTAATATGTTTGATATTATTAACTTCATATATCATCAATATAAGCTGCGCTATTATATTTTATTTATTAGAAATAATATGGCATGCATTTTATATAAAATAAATAATTAAAT
>NZ_CP046221.1 GCF_012571605.1 Enterobacteriaceae endosymbiont of Macroplea appendiculata
ATGTTAATACTCAAAAAAATTATCTTATACTTTTTGCTACTATATTTTTATAGTGTAAAAATAATATTTGCTATCAATATTCCTTATAACAAAGTTTTAAATAAAACAAATCATAAAGAAAACTTTCAAAATACATATAAAAAAAACAATTTATATGATGCAGGCACTATCAAAAAGTTAATATATAATCATCAATATTTTATACATAAAATGTATTTAAAAAGTCTCAAATTATCTAGTTATAATCAGGATAATGTGATCTTATCAGCTCAAATAGATAACATTTTATCTAAAAAAAGAAAGAACATATATAACAAACATGTAGAACAATACATAGAAAATACATGGCTAGATGACTCAACTGAATATTATCATCCAATTCATTATATTCCATTTACAAGTGATTTATATAATAGAATTATTGAATTTTTTGGAGGGAAAATATCAACAACAATAGAAGCAAAAATTAAAAAAATTTTTGCATCATTACATGCAAATCATAGTGTAGTTAATATATCTTTTAATCATTTTCCATTTAGTAAATGGAAAATAAAATTTTTATTACCAATAAAAGAAAAAAATAACTATCTTTTTTTTACACAAAACACTTTTACAATAAATAAGGATAGCCAATATGTTAATACAGGTTTAGGCATAAGAAAAATTTCAACAAAACATCATTTTTTATTAGGTATAAATAATTTTTTAGACTATGATTATACAACTAATAATTATCGTTTAAGTTTAGGTTTAGAATTTTGGAAAAGTTTTATTAAACTCAGTAGTAATGTATATTTTAGACTTAATAATTGGAAACCATTTAAAAATCATATTTTCCCAATAAACAATGAAAAAGAAACATATGATATTTTTTCTAGACCTGCAAATAGTTTTGATGTTATTTTAGAAGGTTATTTACCCAAAATACCTCAAATGATTTTTAATGTTAAATTAACTAAATTTTTACAAGGTAAACAAACCATTTTCAATAATCATAATAAATATTATGATAATGACTTATATATATTAAAACCAAGCAAATTATCATTTGGCTTACAATATAGATTAAATTCTTTACTATATTTTAATTTTTTAAGAGAACAAACATTTGTAGATCATAATGGTAATAATACAGTGTTTGGTATAGGATTAAATTTTAATTTAAATAGTCCTATTTATCATCGTATAGATCATTTTATTCGTGCAGTAAAAACCTTTAATAAAAGTGTTATTGATAATAAATATGATTTTGTAAATCGTAATAATATTATTACGTTTGAATATAAAAAAGTAAAATCGCTAAATATTCATATGCTTAATAATATTACTAACTTACCTAAAACTAAAAATTATTTAAGAATTAATGATTATAAACTTATTAAAAAAATAACATTTGAGAATACAGCTGATTTTATTAAAAATAAAGGTCTTTTTATTTTACAACAAGATGATTGTGTAGTTATTTTGCCAGAATATGTACATCAAGTAAATTCAAAAACATGTTATAATACTTATAACATTAAAGTTATAATAGAAGATATTTACCAAAGAAAAAAAAGTTTTACTCTAAATATTAGAGTATTACCTGAAACAACATCTATTAAGCATAATAAAATTGACATTAAAAAATCATCTTTACAAATTAAACCTAACAATATTTATATAGATTATAAAAATAAGTGTACTGTTCTTTTTACAGCTAAGCGAAATAATAATACTATCGTAACACATCTAAAAAATGTTCAATTTATTGTTAAGGATAAATCTAATCATATTATTAATTCTTTTCATGCTAAAGAAAAATATCCTGGTATATATTCTGCTAATATTTACAATAATCTTATAGGATCTTTTACTATACAAGTAAAAATAAATAATATTTATTATGCAGAATTATCAAAAAAAGTGATTTTTTTTGATGCAAATCAAGTAGTATATCTAAATGTATATGAACAGAAAAAATTATATGCAAAAAATACTATATACGATCATATAATATTAAAAATAAATTTACTTAATTTAAATCATCAGCCAGTTAATAAAGCGTACAATATTATTGTACGTATTCTTTCAATAAATGATCGTCAAGGGAAAAAAAGAACAGATAGTGGTAAATTACAGATTTTAAATAATAATAAAGTAAATAATAATAAAGTGAATATAAGTAATAATACAAAATATCAGTTTACAACTAATAATGATGGTACATTACAATTAGATATTTCTGATCCAGATGGTATTGGGGTTAAAACAAAAATTAGTATTAGTATTCCCCAAACTAATATTACCAGTAATATTAGTTTGATTTATGCTGTTCCAACTAGTCCAGATACAGATAAAGCAAACATGTATGGTTATATGGATGATAAAATATATCATAATCATACTACATTACATAGACCGCCATTATATAGTGAGTATGCTGGTGATAGAAAAATTTTATATTTAAATGAATTTTGGTCTGTTTTTACAATTCATAAAGCACATACATATTGTAAAAGTTTACATGGTTCTTTACCAACCAAGGAAACGATGATTGCTTTTAATAAAAATTATTCTACGAATAATTTATTCCATAAATATGGGTGGCCATATAAAAATATATTTTCTAATATTTGGACTGCTAATCAATATACTAAACATGATATGCAATATTATTTTTATATTTCTATAATGAATAATAAATATTATAGAGGCCTTAGTAGTAGTACATATAATGTATTTTGTGAAAATACTATTAAATAATTTTTTGATTTTAGACAATAATTTAGATAATGTTTTAGTATATTATACTATTATACTATTATAGTATTTATTAATTAGTATTATAAAAAATGAAAATATTATTTCGACAAAAGAACAAAATATTGTTTTATATATGCATATTATTTTTATTTAGTAAAAAAATTTTTGCAGAAGATCAGCGTATTGTACATGAACCTATTATACCTAAAATATGTCAAGTATTAGAAGCTAATGATGAACAGGATTCTACATTACGAATACAACAAGCAATTAATTATTGTGCACAAAAACATCAAATTGTTAGTTTAATTTCGTCTAAAAATAAACAACATGTTTTTTATATTAGTCCTATAAGTATACCAGATTATGGTGGCTTACTTATTGATCAAACTGTTACAGTAGCAGCTATATCAAATCCTTTATTATTTGATTTAACTGATAAACATGAATGTGGTAATTTAAGTGTTATTTCTTCTGTGAAACACTGCAAACCATTAATTACAATACATGGTAAAAAGAATGGTATTTATGGTAATGGATATATTGATGGCCAAGGTGGAGTTTTAATAAAAAATAAAAAATATACTTGGTGGCAATTAGCTTCAGAAGCACAAATACAAAATAAACAACAAAATGCACCGCAATTAATTAATATAAATGACGGTAATAACACAACATTATATAAAATACATTTAATAAATTCTCCTAATTTTCATATTGTATCGCATAATACTAATGGATTAACTATTTGGGGAGTAACTATTAAAACTCCAGAAGATGCAAGAAATACTGATGGTATTGATCCTACATCATCACAAAATATAACTATTACACATAGTTATATTAGTACAGGTGATGATAATATAGCTATTAAAGCTGGCAAACAAGGTACATCTAAAAACATGACTATTATAAATAATGTTTTTGGTCATGGACATGGTATGTCTATAGGGTCTGAAATACAAAATGGTGTAAGTAACGTTTTAATAAAAAATCTATCTCTCATAAATACTACTAATGGTTTACGCATTAAAAGTGATAGTACAAGAGGGGGTTTAGTAACAAATATTAATTTTAATAATGTTTGCATGCTAAATGTTAAAAAACCTATAGTATTAGATACTTTTTATAATAAAAAATTACATGGTAATTATATACCTCAATATAAAAAAATTCATTTTGACAATATCAATGTTCTTACCTCAGGAGAATATATTTTTAATGGTTTTAATGAAAAAAATATTATAGAAGTTTTCTTCAAAAATGTCCATATCAAACCAGGATCAATATGGATAAAAAAATATGTTCATATTACCGGATTTGTTGATTATGATGTACAAGGTGATCATTGTCCTAAATATAATACGATTTAATATATTTTATAACTTATAATGTAAGAACTATAAAATTAGTGATGTTCTTTTTTTTATTAGAAATATTATGTTTAATAACATATAAATTATAATAATGAGCTGCTATTTTATTGCTAATAGCAGCTATGTTGTTTTTTTTTTGGTAATAAGTAATATATTTTAATGCATATGTAGAACTTGCGCAAAATTTTATTTGCCATTTAGGAAATAAATGAATATATTGACTGCATTGTAATATAGGTTGTTGATGACTCATAATAGTATTAATATTATTAATTGGGTTATTTTTTAGATTACTAATTAAACAATGTTGTATGTGATAAGGGAAATTATAACATATATCTACATCATATTTATGTAATACCGTAGATACTTCTTGTATTGTTCCAGAACAATTATTTGAAATGGGTAAAATAGCAAAATGTACTATTTTCTTTTTTAATGCAGATAGTACGTTTATAAAGTTATTGCAAAACATATACAGAACATTTCTATTTTGCAAAATATTTTGTGCATAAAATATAGTTGCTAAATGTGAATAGCTAAAAATAGGTCCTAAGCAAGTAATAATATATTTATATTGATGTGAAAACAAGATTTTTTCATTAAAATTAAGAATTAAATTTTCATATTGAATATATGAAAATTTAATTCTTAATTTTTCGTGATATATATTATGAATATGATTTATATTATTTAACATATACTATATTGTATATCAATATACAAACTTTAACAAATTAAAACCTATTTTTTTATATGTACAAAATCATTTCTATCTATCCAGCATTTCCATCCTGTAGAATGTGTAACAACTAGTAAAGCTCTCTTTAAACTTTGTCTAAATTTCCATAATTTTTTAGTTGTACTACCACAAAGTTTATTTAATGTACTTACCTTATAACATAAGGGTATCTTATGTGAACAATAAAAACAATGAATCCATTGTGATAAATACTTACCTTTTAATTTTTTTCTTTCTATTAAAGAAATAGCTGTCCACATATCATCTTTAAAAAAAGCAACAATTCTCTTATTTAAAATAATAACATGTTTTTTGTTAGAAATATTTTTATAATATTCATGTAATAAATGTCCAACATAAAAACAATTTTGAAAACCTACTTCTATAATACAAATAGACAATCTAACTAAACAAGTTTTTAACCATTTATAATCTTTAGTTCCAGTTCTACGGTCAATAGATTTTAGAAAAGAATATGCAGTAAATTCTACTTTACTACCCATGGGTACAAAACACAACCTGTGTAAACATTCTAACCAAACATCTAAATCTGTTTGATCTAACTGTTCTCCTGTAAAACGTATTGTAATATTTTGTAAAGAAAATTTAAGAACATTTTTTTCATATTTTCGATGTCCTTTTTTAATGATACCAAATAAAGAGCTTCTTAACATAATATTTGGTATAATTCGTTTATCTTTGGCAACATAAGGCATCACACTATTTGTTTTATTGCTAATAATTTTACACTGTAAAGATTGTTGCTGTTGTAATTCTACTTTTTGTGTTACTACTGTTTTGGTATGTGTATCTTGATTTTTTAATGTTGCTTGATCAGTTTTACTGATTATCACACTACTATCATCAGTATTAACAGCACGATGAATCTTATTCTTTAACGTATTAATTCTTTCATATATAGATTTACACATTTCTATTTAGTGGTTAAACTTCAATTATTTCTACATTGTTTATATTACTATACTATATTTATAGTCATTTGAAATAAAACACAGTTTTTACAAAAATTTCCATACATCACAAAGTAAACTTTACACATTGTATGTTTAATTTTTAATCATGTCAAGAATTTTTAACATCAGGATAACTAGTAGTGAACATCAGGATAACTAGTAGTGAACATCAGGATAACTAGTAGTGAACATCAGGATCATCAGGATAACTAGTAGTGAACATCAGGATAACTAGTAGTGAACATCAGGATAACTAGTAGTGAACATCAGGATAACTAGTAGTGAACATCAGGATAACTAGTAGTGAAATACTATATAATCTTTTATAATCTTTTATAATCTTTTATAATCTTTTTATATTCTTTTTATTATAAAAATAATTATTGACAAATATAATCTTTTATAATCTTTTATAATCTTTTATAATCTTTTTATATTCTTTTTATTATAAAAATAATTATTGACAAAAAGATCTATTTTCTTTAAAATAGCAAAAATAAACATATTTTTTATAAAAAAATAATAAAAACCAAACATTATCCATAGTATAAACTTAAAACACTTTTAAAATATGAAAAAAAATACATTCTGCAAA